>JASFMR010000005.1:0-58396 GCA_050117475.1 Balneolaceae bacterium
GCACTTATATGCTGCTCATAGGGTCCCGTAAGCGCCCAAACAGGGGTCGCTTCCTGGCCGGTGTCGTCCGATTCCCAGGGAAACATTGCCCCTTTATAACCATGAGCAAACGCCTTTTGACGAGCGGCCTCCAGACGCTCATAGCGATATTCCAATAATGACTTGGCGATATCCGGATGAAGTACAAGCAGGGGCGGCAACATCCAAAGTTCGGTATCCCAAAAAACGTGACCGTTATATCCCAAACCCGAAAGCCCCATTGGTGAAAGGCTGTAAGCCGTACCTTTGCGTGCAAATGAATACAAATGATATAAGGCAAAACGAATATCACGCTGGTCCTCGGGACTGCCTTCTACAATAATGTCGCTCTGCCACAGCTCACTCCAAGCCTTTCTGTGTCCTTCTAAGAGCCGGTCTCTTCCCTGCAGTTTGGCATAAATGGTGAGCCGCTCAGCTTCATTCAAAGGATCGTCAAAGTGTTCAGTTGACGTTTCCGAAGCCACAATACTAAAACGATAAGGCTCATTTTTTTTCAATCTCTTTTTGAATTTTGCCAGGTGCATATTATGAGCCCAATCTTCGTGAATAATTTCCGGCTCATTACCGTGTTTCTCACTAAAAATAAAACTATTTGAAGCCGCTACGGTATGTTTTCCAGTAGGGCTTTTGGCTTCAGAGGTCATCAGTGGAATGATCACATGAGGGCGATCGATTTCTGAATAATAGTTGTGCACCCCACGTAATATATCAGGAGCTTCAATAACTGAAGATGCTACCAGATCAATATCCTCCTGTGGGGTAACGGTTACATCAATTAAGCTGGTATAAGGCAGCTGTCGGAGAGCGCGAACAGTATAACTTATTTCTGCTTTAGTCCCAAAGCGAAAACTTGTTGTCACCGAGGCTTCCTTCATGTTCAACTCCTGGCGCATGCCTGAGACATTATTTTGACCTACGCGTTCACCGTCAATATCCAGCTGGACATTCGCAAAATTAAACCCTTTCAAGATATTCGAAACACGACCACGTCCGTAATAATCATAAACACCATTGAGCACTATATCATCCATCTGCAGGGGCTTGGCGGAGGAGACCAACCCTATCATTCCATTAGCAACCGCCACCCCGTAATAATTGGCGGGATTGATTGAATCAGCTTGTACGATCCAGGTCGACTCGGTCTCTTGAGCTTGAGCGACAGACATTAACAGGAAAAACAGGGAAATAAATATGGGAAACCTTTTCATAATGGGCGGTGTGTTTATGCCACTTGAGTGGCTGGTTAAATGAATTACAGATAGAATCAGGCAGATAAGTTTGCCGTAGAAGGTTCCGAAGATGCAGACAATTCATCTTTATTTTGTCGGTCGTTCCACCAAATTTCGAATGCCAATGCTATCGGGCCAACGATAAAAAGTGCATAGAAGGGGGCATATACCGCTTCGTTCAGACGTAGAATCATCTCAACAAAAGCTACTGCCACTACCACCGCATATTGTCCCCACTTTGATTGCACTGTCGTTTTAGGGTCGGTAATCATAAAAAAGGTGAACAACTGGTACATGGGACCCGTAATGGGTGAAATTTCAGCAAGATAGGGATCTCCCGTGAGATAGCTTCGAAGCAGGCCAAAAGCCAAAAAGGAAATGACATAGGTAGCACATATATGAAACCGGCGCAACCGGTAAATAGAAATCGACCCCACAATCCAGATGATAGCCATAGCCCACATATTATTGCCCCACTGAATACTTAGCACCGCTACACTACCCGGGGCAAGCAAAAGCATGGCAACAACTCCGAAATTGGATGGATTCCATAAGTGCCGTCCCTTATACCTAAGCACATATTTTGAAGCGATGGAAATCATTGAGCAAAGAGCATACGGCCAGAGCATAGGCGACCGGATTAGTATCCCAACGCTGATTCCAGAGATATATGCGCTTGACATATCCCGCCATTTCCCCACAATCCAACGGTGCAATGCCAATTCCGTTATAAAGCTGGCAGTAATAGCAATCAATAATTTCCGATACCCGGTGAGTATGCCAAACGAAAGATGTGCCGCCAATAAAATGCCGCTGATCAACAGCGGGGGGGTATATTTATGACTATAACGAAAATTTTTAATCTTCATAACTAACGCACTGTTTCCCCTCATGATGGCATTGATTCCGTTATAGTGTGAAGTTTATTTATTTCAGGGTTACGGATGGTTTGCTTATATCCCGAGGGCCAGCGAATAACCGCTTTTTCCACACTGCCGGTAGTTCCCAAACCAAAATAGACGGGGCGTTGATTTTCAGCACTAAAACCACTGGTCGAATTAACAATTTGTACTTGATGATTTGAGTCCCAGCTTATTTCAACTTCAGCACCGATGGCACTGCTGTTACTCTTTATCCCCTTCAGCTTAAAGCCAATCCAGTTGTGCGATTTAACAACCGTATTTTTAAAAATCTTAAACGGGGCTCGTTGACTGGCTACCAGAATCTCGAGGGTGCCGTCGTTATCCAAGTCTGCCAAAGCCACTGCCCGGCTGTCCAGATTCAAAGACCCTCCAACCGCATCGGCAACTTCCTGGAATTTCCCCGCGCCATCGTTGAGCCATATCTTATTTTCCTGGTAGCCGGATAAACTTCGGCCCTTCATCGCAGGCCAGTTTTTAGCATCTGCGATAATCTTTTGATTGCCGCCGGCCACTTTCGAAAAATCGTACCAGTAATCAGTGCCTTTTTCAGCCGAGACATAACCATTGGCAACATACAAATCCAAATTCCCGTCCAGGTTCAAGTCGCCAAACTGGGCACCATAACTCCAGCCTCCCAACTCTATTCCCAGATCTCCAGCCAAGTTTTGATACCTTAACTTTTCGCTGGGCACGACCGGCACCCACAAACTATTGCCCTGAATCAAAACCCCGGGCTCAGAGATATTGGTAATATAGATGGCAAACTTGCCGCGATTCATTATATCCCCAAGCGACACATTCATCCCACTTTTGGGCACAAAACCAATTCCCACTTTCTGAGCCGCATTTACAAACCCTTTACCTTGCTGATTTAAAAATATCTGATCTACTCCGTAGTCGTTAGCAAGTATCAAATCCGGATAACCGGAATGGTCGACATCGGCGGAAGCAGCGGCATACGTCCAACGATTGCTGACAACCCCCAGCTCCTTGCTTACTTCTTTAAATTTCCCGTTCCCTAAATTGTGAAACAGGTATTTTCGACCGCCGTTTTTCGAATATTCAAAACTTTCGGGCATTATTTTGGTGGTTTTCAATTTCCACAAGTCAATACCTTCGTCATAATAACCGCCCATAAATAAATCCAACAGGCCATCATTATCATAATCAAACCACACGGCGGTATTTGAATTCACCCAATTCGGAAATTCCGACCCCAGGTTTACCTGGGTAAAGCCTTTGCCCTCATCGTTATGAAACAGCATGGGTTTGCCCCACTTTGCGATAAATAAATCTTCAAAACCGTCATTATCGTAATCTCCCCAGACCGAGCTCATGGAAACCCCGGTCTTTTTAGTATTCAGTTCGGCAATCCCCATCTCCGGAGCTACATTTTTAAAAGAGCCGTTACCCATATTTTCATATAGGGCATTCGCAGCTCCGTGCGCACTGTTGGTGAGATAAAAATCCTGCCACCCATCGTTGTTGAAATCGACAACAGACACCGAAGCTCCCACCGATGCAACCTGGGGCATAATGTGGTCAAGTTTTGAATCTAATTTCGGGGCTTGATGTACAAAATGGACACCCCACTCATCGGTCACATCTTCCAGGTAGAACCCATAACGATTGAGGGCATGCTGATGACTGGCTTTTTTGCCCCACAGCTTTTTCAAGCTATCGTAATGTGAAATCACATACGGGGTGGCAAGCATTGCCAGAAAGAGTACTATAAGAGATATTTTGTTATTTTTGACAGCCATAACTCGGCTTTGAATTACTTGTTTCCATTTTTCTTGCGGGTCTACCCATATTCAAATATTGTCCTCACCGACAATCGAAATAGTAATCAACTACTTGAAAAAGTGAGAAAAAAGGAGAATACCTTGCCTAATTATCTATAAATTAAAAATATTCATCATTTTTTAAACCGTAATGCCATATTAAAGTTTTGCGGAGTCACATACCGAGTATGGTACTTTACCCAATCTTCTTTGTGCTTCTTGTAAACAGGATCATCTTGCAAGCGTCCGGGTTTTTCTGAATAATTTTTCATGCCATGATAGGGCAGAGGCAGTACCGTCTTGGAAAAACCGGTGTTATAATCTCCATCCTTAACCCAACCGTCGCCCACCAAGACAAAATCACGTTCCCATCCTTTTTTGGGTGATGCCAAAGCCGGGAACTTAAACCTGAGTTCGTCGCCGGCATTCATAATTACATATCGATCGTCACTCTTCCGGGTCAATTCATTAACCTCCCCGTAACGGGTATAAAACCCAACCAGGTCTCTCCATTTGGGCGTTGTGCCTTCAAGTACTTGGTAATGGGGAACCGTTGGAGAGAACCGCTCTTTTTGATCGAGTTTTGAATATCCCCGGTATTGTAAGATAGACGAAGAGGCTGCTATTTTATGGGTTATTAACTGACTCTTGGCAGGCTGCTCCCCTACCAGGAATTGATCCCAGTAAATTTCCATATTTGTATAGAGACGAACGCGCCGTTCGGTACCAGGTTCAAAAATGCCGGCGATATTAATAAGCATCGTTTTATTCTTTCCGGCGGGGAAACCGATATTGTCCTGAACCACCTTCCATCCACCATTGCCATTTGGGACCTCTACCCGAATGCCATGCGGCGGTTGCTGGCTGCCCTGACTTATTGCAACGTTTACAGAACTGTCGGTGGGATAAATCCATCCGGAGGCGACCAGCCATTGCTGCCCGTCCGTTTTCCCGTTTCCTAAATCTAATTCAATGTAGTGCTCTTTCGCTACCCCTTGGTATGATGTCAGAGGAAGATCATCCACATATCGGCCATCTTTGTGACTTACTTTAGCTGTCACATTGCGGCCGTTGCTATCAAAAGCTGCCTTTACCGGTTCCATGTTTTGCATAGGATAAAGCTTCTGTTTGGGAGCTGGAAGCGTAAACCGTTCATCTACAAATACATCGGTATCCCGGGGATGATCTACCGCCATCAAAGAAACGTGGTCAAAAAAGTGGGTCTCCCACAAGTCTGCCGTTATACGTACGTCGTAATAGCCATTCCTGGGCTTTAACTGGTTTCCATCAATTTTTACCCAGTCGATGCTGTGGATAACCTTCGCCTTGCCCTGGGCATTAATGCGAAGTCCCAGTGCGGTTCGCCACAAAAAATCTGTAACAAATTCCATCTGGTCCCCATTATAGGTAAATACCCACGGGCACGATCCCTTTAAGATTTGTTCATTCATAATTTTCGAGCCGTATCCCAGCTCGGCAAACTCGGCCTGCACCGACCCATTGGGCCAGATAATTCGTACCATTTGGGCCTCATCATAGGTACCCAGCCCGATATGTACCCATGGCCGGGTGATAGGCTGCTTGGTATATTGTAAGCCAGACCGGCTTTCCAATACTCCACCAATTCCAAAAGAATTTATACGTTGATCCCCCAATGGGCCGGATGCACGTGGCCTGATGATACGAGCTTTATACGGCTTCGCACCTTCGTTTATAGATACCAAGGGGCGCATATCATCTGTAATCCCTACAAGATCAAGACGGTTGTCACCATTTATATCACCCTGGCCATAGATCTCTCCTGTAGTTCCTTTTGGGGGCATGTTCAGTGTTATGTTTTCATCACTCAGCCAGTATGCGGTTGTATCGCGGCCGGAAACCATCAGGTCCAGGGCGGCATTATTATCCAAATCAGAGATAAAAATACGGGAATTGGGACCGGGAGCCATGGATTTGTCTACTTTTAGTAATGTATGCGTTTCCCATTCACCGGTAGAATCCACATAACTTGTGGAGGCAATAGTATTTCCCTGCTGACTAATGATTTCGAAGATGCCGTCGCTGTTCAAATCACCAAAACTCACGGCAGAAACCGGTGTATTCGTATCAAACGTTCGAACAGGGGCAAATTCCCCAGACCGCTGATTGCTATAGTAAAGGAGTTTCCCATCGTTGGTCAATAAAACGGCATCGGGGTCCCCATCCAGATCAAAATCGGCCCAAATAAAATCCCGGACGGTCCCGCTGCCGGGAAAATATTTCTGTACTTCAAATGTGCCATCCCCATTGTTTCTTAGCATCTCGATATTGCCATTCTTTGGGGCCAGGATCAGGTCCAAGTCACCGTCCAAGTCCAAGTCATCAGCCCATACACCATGAAAAGGGGTATTTTTTATTCGGGCCGGTAGCTGCAAGGAATCGGTAACATTCTTAAAAGTTGAATCTTCTTGCTGTTTGTAAAGCCTGAATCCACCGGGGCCAGCAAACGCCACATCGTTGATAAAATCGTAATTGTAATCAATAGCAGAAACTGCGGAGGCCGGGAGGGGTTGGTCAGCATTTGATCCCGGAAATGTAAGCTTGTATTTCCCATTCACTATGGCTGTATTTCCGGACACCTCAATTACGGCAGGTTTTTCATACCCCAGCCCAACCGGCTCCAGCAAGTTTACCTCCCGATTCGTCTCATCCTGCGAACGAAATGCCAACTGCTCGTCAGCCGGCTGAGCCTGGTAATCAACGCTGGGCAACCATATAAACTTGCTGATCAAAAAGCCCACCTGGTTGGAGGGAAGTTCTACCTTCTCCAAATCATGCTGGTACTGAGATAATTGATTCAGATTATTTCTCAGGAAAGCCAATTCAAACGTTATATTCTCTCCTTGCTTATCCAGTATTTTTGATTTCAACTCTAAAAAACGCTGTTTCAGCTGCGTCGGCCAGTCAGCCGACTGTGCTTCCAATTTACCCAACGATTTCTCCAAAATAGTTTTATCATCCCATTTGGCTGCCGTTCGAACACTTTCCAATAGTACAGCCATATTATTGGGATCCCGGCTTAGGATTTCGTCAAAAAGCCCTTCAATTTGTTCTGCATTGGCCTTCGGGTCTTGGCGCTCCAGCTCATTGGCAAAGGCAAAAAGAACTTTGAGATTGGTAGAATCAGCTTTTGCAGCTTTCTTGAGATGATCGAGTGCTGCGTCAATATTTCCTTTCCGGCTTTCAAGGATACCGGCCAAGAACTGGATCCCGCCGTTATTGGGGGCATGGCCTATAGCCTTGGCCAAGTGTTGGCTTGCCAGTTCAAAATTGCCCTGTCGCATTGCAAACACCCCCAAGTTTGCCCATACAGCAGGCTCAGATGGGTAGGCATCAGCCACTTGCTGCATTTTTTGGACCGCAAACAATGCCTGATCAGACTGAATGGCCGCCAGTGCTTGGTAAAAATCGGAAACAGCTTTTTTATATTTTTCCGAATGAACATCCGGCTTGGGGGGAACCGTCGAACAGGATACAGCCATGAGCAATACGGCAATAAAGAAACCGGAAATTAACTTTCTATTCTTATCAACAACATTCATAATTCTTTATGAGCTGGAAGTTACTTAGTAATTCAACAACACGGGTTGCTTATCATTAATGCCTATGACAATAGTTTGGCGTCGGCTTTGGGTTTTCAATCCCAAAATACGGCGAATTTCTCCATCAATAAAAAACCCGCTCTGTGACGGATTCAATACCGCAAAAGATCCGCGGCTGTTTCCTTCCAGCAACCAACCATAACTTGCATCGTATGGCCCTCCATAAACCGGTTGTACTTTAAACAAGTTGCCGCCTGTCAATATATCGGTGTGTCCGTCGGCATTGAAATCCCCGGTAAAGAAAGTATAAAGAGGTGCAGCTTGTACTTTGGGAGGCATCATATGCTTTTGAAAGGAACCATTTCCTTTATTCTCAAAATAGCATGAGGCTAACTCATCAACAGATTTTTGGGCTGCCTTGTTGAGTAGCTTGGCAGAAAATATTTGTTCCAGCGTTTTGTTAGCGAAAGACTGATACGTGGGAAATTTGTCTTTTAGGTATGGCATGGTTTGCAATAGCATATCTCTGCCCTCAATGGGATAAACGTTCTCACCTTTCTTCCTACCAATCACAGGATCAGCAGCACCATCACCATTAAAATCCCCGATATATATGATCAAGGGTTGTTTTCCGTTGGCATCAAGCGTCGTATTTCTACCCATATTACCTGCCAGGATATCAATATCCCCGTCATCATCAACATCTGCAGTCTCCACGCTCTGCCACAAGCCGTTTCCAGAATGCAAATTGTCTTTTTTGACCAACTGTCCATCTTTATTGATAAAAACGGTGACCGGCATCCAATCCCCTGCTACAATCAAATCCGGCTTGCCATCCCCATTGACATCCCCATTCTGGGCATCACTTATCATGCCCAAATCCTTAAGACCGGGGGCTGCCTTATCCGTTACCTCCCTGAATGTGCCATCCCCCTGATTTTGAAACAAATAACTATAAGGGGTGACCCCATAATTTCTGGGTACCGAACGGCTGCCTACAAATACATCATTATCACCGTCGCCGTCGTAATCGAAAGGAACGACAACCGAACCATTTGCTCCAAAAGTGGGGAATGCATCTGTAACACGAGCAAACCGGCCATGACCGTCATTTAAATAAAAGCGGTCATACAGCTTGGGTGAATTTACGGTATACTCATCCCCCCCACTGACCACATAAAGGTCAAGGGCTCCATCATTATTAGCATCAAAAAATGCAGCGTCCGTATCCTCAAAAGCGTTATCCTGTTCAAATGCGCTTACCTCTTGTCTCTTAAAGCGCCCGTCAGGTTGTTGTATATACAACGAGCCAGCCTGCCACTTAGCCCCACCAAAAAATAAGTCCTCCAAGCCATCCCCATTTACGTCTCCAGCAGCCATCGCTGGCCCCTCATCAGAAAGTTGATAAGGCATCAAGGGCTGCTGATTAAATTCGTTGAAGCCGTCTTCCGAATGCTTAAATTCCGGCGACATTGGATCATCAACCGTTTTAAATATCGTTTCTGAATTCGATGAATCAATGGCTGTTATCGTCTTCGCAGTAGATTGATCAATCCTCAAATGCTGGTTTACCCCAACCCCGGTGCGGACAGTTTCACGGCCATCAGGCCAAATTATTTTTAAGGTATCGATTGTTTTCGCATCCCCAAGGCCAAAAGACAAAGTTGGGTCGACTGATGACTCAAACCCCCGGGTAGAGGTAAGCTCAGCCATTTGCTTAAGCCCATTTGCCCAAACAACAGCCTTGGCTCCTATCCCTTTTGTATTCTTTCCGCTCCCCTTCAATGAAACTGTGAGAAACGAAGTGCGGTCTTGCTCTATGGTTTCGTTCTTATATATAGAAGCTTCGGCATCAAGATTGTTTACCACCAGGTCCAAGTCGCCGTCATTGTCAAGGTCACCATAGGCAGCCCCATTGGAATATCCTGCAGCAGCCAGGCCCCATCGGTCGGCCTCGCTGCTAAACGATAGATTTCCCTTATTGTGAAACGCTTTATTCGGAATTTTGACATGGGGCATGCTATCGATCAGGCTTATATTTTGAGGGTTTATCCCTTCATTAAGCGACCGCTGGGTTTCCTTTGCTCCCACCATTGCCAGATAATCCCAATCATTCGGCCGGCGGTAAACACCATTGGTAATAAAGAGATCCTTAAACCCATCATTATCCATATCAAAAATTAATGGCGACCAACTCCAATCTGTCGCATAAACCCCGGCCATTGGGGCAATATCTGAAAATATGGGATCCCCATTGAGATTTTTCCCCAGATTCAACTGCAAAGTATTCCTGATAAGCTGGGGATGGTAACCGTATTCTCTTTGAATGGAATAGACCTTATACTGCTCACTACTCACCGACGTTTTGCGGCCCTCTTCCGTGTTAGGCAACATATCCAGAACCGCAATATCCGGTTTCAGGTCGTTATTAATATCGGCGATGTCACTACCCATCGAAGCCCGGCTTGTATGCGGAATACTTTCGGAAAGTACATCCTTGAAAGTTCCATCACGCTGATTCAGATACAGATAATCATTTTCGTGAAAGTCATTAGTCACATAAATATCCTGGTAATGGTCCCCATTGACATCGCTGACTGTTACCGATAAACCGTATCCCAGCAGGCTACTGTGAATACCCGACTGTTTGGTAACATCCGTAAATTTGCCACCATCATTTCTGTATAGCCGATCGCCGGCTTTGACATCTGGAATATTAAGCGCTTTGGAACGCTGGATAAATGATTCTTTTGTATGGACTGAGTGATTCAGCAAAAACATATCCAGGTCTCCGTCATTATCCATATCAAAGAAGGCAGCCTGTTTGGAATATCCGCTGAAATCCAGTCCATATTCCCGGGCACGATCGGTAAAAGTGGAATCCCCATTATTGATAAAAAGCTGATTTTTCCCTTTTTGGGACAAGTAATCTACATGGCAAAGGTAGATATCCAGCAAACCGTCACCGTTAACATCCGCCATCGTAGTGCCGGTTGACCAATCGCCTTCTCCCGCAACCCCCGCCTTTTGAGTGATATTGGTAAAGGTAAAATCACCGTTGTTCAGGTAAAGGCTGTTGGGCTTCATATTGGCGGTAAAATAAAGGTCCGGTAAATCATCACCGTTAACATCTCCAATGGAAACCCCGCCGCCGTCGTAAAAATAGAGATAATTCAAAATATTAAAGTCGGGGGACGACTTGACTTCATTTGAAAATGAAACACCTGTTTGCCGGGTAGGCAACAACCGGAATCTCGTATTTTGCCGTCCACAGCCGGCCCCAAGGGAAAATAGAAGCGAAAGGAGAGGCAGGATTCGTGAATACTTTTTAACTACTATGGAAAAATTGCCACACACATAATTAACCATCAGGACTGACTAGTGATTATCATTAATTTATTAAAAGAATTCGGGCACATTTTAAATGTTTTACCAATGTTAATTTCAAAAGAGAGTAAAATCAATGCAAATCACTGCAATTTTTTTACCTGATTATGAAAATAATTTGAAAAAAACAAAAATGAGGTGCTTATTATAGTCTTGTAAAAACATGCATGTCAGCGGTCTACAACTGCATGGGCCGATCTACATCTAATTTATATATAAGTATTACGCACTTTGAAGGTTACACTAAAAGACATAGCCGAAGAAACGGGCTATTCCATTTCTACTGTGTCCCGAGTTTTAAATGGCTCAGATAAAATCAGTAAGAAAGCCCGTCGTGAAATTTATCACTCAGCTAAGCGTCTCGAATACCCGATATACCGCACGATGAATGGCGAAAAAATCGTGGATTCTCTCAAGCTTTTTTTTGTTGTGACCGGTTTTCATATCGGTGAGTTTTATGCCTCTATGTTTAATGGAATAAACAATGCTGCAGAAAGGTATAAAGCTCAAATATCAATGATCAGCATGAAAAAACCGTTTGACGAGATGCTGCAATCGATCAAAGAACTGAGTAAACAACAGTATGATGGGATGATTCTATTTGCCCCGGAATTTGAACGGAAAGACTATATAGAAATAGTAAATGAACTTCCAAATGATTTTCCCATCATATCCAATGCATTGATTGAAAACCCCAACATTTCAACAGTCACATTTGATAATTACAGCGGGGGATTCCAGGCCGGGGAACATTTTCATGAAAGAGGCTACAAGCAGTGTGGCGTCATTAAAGGCCCTTTTAAAAAAACAGAAGCACGCTACCGTTCAAATGGATTCCGTGATTATATTTTTCAGGCACCAGACATGGAACTGTGCTGGGAGTACCAGGGTGACTTTACCTTTCAATCCGGAACGGATGCATTTGAATCATTTCTCAGGACAGAAAATAAGCCGAGAGCGATTTTTGCGGGTAATGATGAAATGGGACACGCTTTTCTGGAAAGAGCCCTTGAATATGGCTATAAGGTCCCGGATGACTTGGCCCTGATGAGTTATGACGACCTACCTATTTGTGTCCGCCATCGCCCTACTATTTCATCTATACATACCAACTATGAAAAATTAGGTATGGTCACCATGGAAAAGATGAAAGAGCTTCTTACCAACCCCGTCCAACAAAAAGGAGTTCTCAGTTTAGTACCTGTAAGTATCAAAGTACGCGAATCTTCGTAGTATATCGGGATTCCTCATATTGGCTTCCTTTATGCTTTTCTATACATCGACTTTCTTCTATATTGGGCAATACCAGATTTTTTCAATTACCAAGTTGCATTTTTTATGAGTATCCAGCATCAATACGTTGAAGATTTTGAGAATCTACTCGACCCTGATCTAAACACTATCTTTAATATGTCTCTGGATGAAGCTGAGGAAGCCGTCTTATCCGGAGACCCCCAAAAAGTCAGAAAAATTGACGGATCGTTTGCTATCGTAAGGAAGAAGGGGAAAGAGGTATTTATGGCTCGATCAATCGGCCGCCCGATGCGTTATTTCCTTGCCAAACAAACTTCAGGACCGCTTTTGATCGTAGCTGAGCGGATTGATGAAATTTATGACTACCTGAAAAAGAACGGGTTGCATGAACAGTTCCACCCATCATACACACGAATGGTACCGGCACATCATATAACGCGGCTTCAGCTATTGGGATGCCCCGATCCGAGTCCAGAATACAAACGTTATTTTGATCCCAAGCAGAACGTTATGAATGCCGATCTGGATGCCATTGGGGAAAAATACATTGGAGCCCTCACACAGGAATGCCAGCAATGGCTCAAGACTGTTCCCGAAAGCGAACCCATCGGCGTACTATTCTCGGGCGGCATTGACAGCGGGTCCGTATTTTTGGTTTTATATTACCTGATGCTCGAAATGGGGATGTCTCCTCAACGGCTTAAGGCCTTCACGCTTTCTGTAGATGGCGGAACCGATGCCGAGCAGGCGGCTGATTTTTTGGATCAACTCGACCTGTCCCTTTTCCTGGAAATCGTCAATATATCGTACGATGAACTCGATTATCAAAAGACCATCCGCATCCTCGAAGATTATAAATCCCTCGATGTAGAAGCAGCTACCATGACAGAGGCACTGTGTCGCAATATCCGCCGACGGTATCCCGACTGGAAGTATCTGGCCGACGGGGATGGCGGTGATGAAAATATGAAAGATTACCCTATTGAGGAAAACCCTGAGCTTACCATTCGCAGCGTACTCAACAACCAGATGCTTTATCACGAGGGTTGGGGCGTAGATAAAATTAAGCATTCACTAACCTATTCCGGGGGACTCAGCCGCGGGCACGTTCGATCCTATGCCCCGGCACGTTATCACGGTTTCAAGGGATTTAGCCCGTATACATTGCCCAACGTTATTGAAGTTTCCGAAGGCATCCCATTTATCCAGTTAACCGATTGGAATCGTGAAGAACTCTATGCCCTGAAAGGAGACATTGTGCAAAGAGGCATAAAATCGGTAACGGGAATGGCCATGCCGGTATTTCCCAAACGCCGCTTCCAGCATGGAGCTCTTCCTGAAAAACGTGTTTCTGAACTCTTTGCAAATAGCGAGATGGAATACCGCCGGTATTTTTCTTCGCTATACACATAGCTAATACACGATGCCCTCACAAAATCATGAAGAAAATTTAGTTCATGCATTCTTTGTGATGACATGGAAAACCACTGCTTATGTTGGAAACTTCAGAAATAGTTGATCTTCGCAAAGACAGGAACAAGGTGCGTCCCGACCGCCCGTACCACTTCATGCATGAGCAGGAACCGGGGCCCCATGGTAGACTTAATGAGGTAAACACTGTTTTCCTGACGAACAGTGAATGCCCTTTTAAATGCGTGATGTGTGACTTATGGAAAAACACGCTTAAAAGGCCGGTACAGGAAGGGGACATCCCAAAACAGATATCATATGCTTTGGAACGACTCCCCTCTGCCAATGTGATCAAATTATACAACAACGGAAATTTCTTTGATCACAAAGCGATCCCCCCGGCCGATTACCCGAACATTGCTGAACTGCTTGCTGATTATGACCGCGTAATCATCGAAAACCATCCAAAACTTTGCAACGACTCCAGCCTTGTGTTCAAAAATATGCTGAGCGGGAAATTAGAAATTGCCCTGGGGCTGGAAACTATCCATCCGGAAGTGCTGCCAAAACTGAACAAAAAGATCACTGCCGAGAACTTCCGAGAAGCCGTAACTTTTCTTTCAAATAACGGGATTTGTTCCCGTGCATTTATTCTTTTAAATCCTCCATACCTGACGGATTCTTCAGAAAATACTGAATGGTCTTTGAGGAGTATCAGGTTTGCCTTTCAGTGTGGGGTTACGGCTTGCAGTATTATCCCAACGAGGGACGGGAACGGGGCTATGGAAAAACTTAGAGATAAAGGACTGTATGTCCCTCCCACCCTTAAGGCGCTGGAAGAAACATTTGACCGTGCCCTAAAACTCAAAAGAGGCTACATGTACGTGGATCTCTGGGATCTGAAAAGATTCTCCGAATGTGACCATTGCTTCCCGGAACGAAAGGAACGGTTACATAAAATGAACCTTGAGCAAGTGATTCACCCCCATATTAAATGTGATCACTGTGAGAATGACTGAAGAAGTTAAGGTTGATATTGTTGTGATTGGCGCCGGGTTTTCCGGATCACTGACGGCACTGGGATTAGAGCAACTGGGCTACGATGTGGCACTCATCGAGAAAGATACGCATCCTCGTTTTGCAATAGGGGAATCCTCAACCCCGGTTGCTGATCTCATTCTGCGGGATCTGTCCGACCGCTATAGCCTGCCTTGGCTTCGTGATATCTCTCGTTACGGATGCTGGCAACAAACATATCCCAACGTAACCTGCGGCTTAAAGCGGGGTTTCAGCTACTTCAATCACAAAAAAGACCAGTCTTTTCAGTCAACACCTGCTCATGACAATGAGCTCCTGGTAGCTGCAAGTACAAGCAATGACCAATCCGATACCAACTGGTTCCGGTATGATGTCGACTCTCTATTTGTAGAAAATGTTAAAAAGACCAGCATATCCTATTGGGATAATACAGAAATCATCGAGATAGAGCGGCCCAATGTTGAATGGCACATCAAAGCCCGACAATTTAACAAAAAATGTACTTTTCACTGTACTTGGATGATCGAGGCTTCGGGTTCGTCCGATATCCTCCAGCAGCTGGGAATTTCGATCGGTTCAAAAAATTTTCATACCAATACAAAGGCTATTTTTTCTCATTTTTCTGATGTCAAGCCGTGGCAAGATTGGCTCCTGGGTAATAATACTACTATCGATGATTATCCCTACAACCCTGATAATTCGGCCCTGCACCATCTGCTGGATGAGGGCTGGCTTTGGATGTTACGGTTTAATAATGGAGTTACAAGTGCGGGTCTGGTGTTCAACTGCCACAAAAACCCGAAACTTTCAGACAACGCCAACGGAAGCTGGTCTGGGATTATAAATCAATACCCCTCACTTAAAGAAATATTTGAGGATGCCAATATTTTAAATCCACCCGGTCATCTTATCCAATCAAAACGGTTACAGCGTCGCGCTGAAAAGGCCGCCGGTCCCGGATGGGTCGCATTACCTCATACGATTGGATTCGTGGATCCTTTGCATAGCATGGGCATAGCACATTCCCTTTCGGGGGTTGAGCGGATTCTTCATTCCTTTGAGGTCGAAAAAGATAAGCCGGATAACCTTGATAGGAGATTTCAACGATATGAGCATGCCGTTTTTAAAGAACTGGACTTTATGGATTTATTAGTTGACGGTTGTTATCGTTCTATGGATGATTTTGAGCTTTTCCATATTTACCTGACACTGTACTTTATTTCCGCGATTACCTATGAGCAAAAGCGTATCAAAGGAATGTTCGAAATCGGAGATCTTTTTTTATCGGCTGATCATCCCGATATCAATAAATTAACGGTGAAGACCTACCGGAATTTGCTGACGTTGCTTAGCAAGAAAACGATTCGCAAAGAGCATATACGATCTTTTCGGGATGCTGTTGAAAAAGAGATTGAGCCTTTTAATACCGCCCGGTTACTACATTCTGAAATTCCAAACATGTATTTCCATACTTCCGCCAAATTTTAAACCTTGAGCCCTCATTTTTAATCCACCTCTACGAAACTTGGCCCTGAGTCCTCGTTTCGGGCTGGCGAAATACCTCAAGATACTTAAAACCGGTTCCGGTATTAAATAGGACGATCCTATCCTCGGGATCTACCAAATCATCTTTCTCCAATTTCATAAGGGCAGCAAGTGTCGCTCCTCCTTCCGGTGCCGGAAAAATGCCTGTATTACGAGCCAACACTTTGGAATATTCCATCAATTCATCGTCGGAAACGGATACTGCAGTGCCGCCACTGGTACGCAACGCGTCCAGAATCAGAAAATCGCCCACGGCCCCGGGCACTCGCAATCCCGATGCCACGGTGTATGGATGCTCCCATATACGGGCCGATTCAGCGTTTTCTTCGAAAGCCCGAACAATCGGAGCACATCCTTCGGCTTGTACAGAAATCATCCGTGGCCGTTTTTCATCGATCCAACCGAGTTGTTCCATCTCCTCAAACGCCTTCCACATACCTATAAGGCCCGTCCCGCCGCCTGTGGGATAGATGATCACATCGGGCAACTCCCAACCAAACTGTTCCGCCAGTTCGAACCCCATCGTTTTCTTACCCTCCAGCCGGTAGGGTTCCTTCAATGTCGAAACTTCGTACCATTCCTCATTATCTTTCCTCGAAGCAACAATCTTCCCACAATCGCTGATCACCCCCTCAATCAGCTCCACTGCTGCACCATAATACTCGCATTCCAACTTGAATGCTTCCGGAGTATCCTCCGGCATAAAAACATGGGCCTCGCACCCTGCTTGTGCGGCATAGGCTGCCATGGCCCCCGCAGCATTACCGGCAGAGGGAATGGCAAATTTACGAGCTCCACGTTCTATAGCAGCACTCAAGGCTGATGACTGCCCGCGAGCTTTAAACGAGCCGGTGGGATTCAGTGCCTCATCCTTTACAAATAAACGTCTAAATCCGGTAAATTCCCTCAATTTCTTAACCGAAAGTAACGGGGTGAACCCTTCTCCCATTGAAATAATATTTTGTGCATCATGCACCGGCAACAACTCGGCATACCGCCACATATCCTCACGCCGCTCAGAGAGGTCCTTACGACCTACGGTTTGGCAAACCTTTTCAAGGTCATAGCGAGCCAAAAGCGGTGCACCTACGTCAGACAAATTCTGTAACGTATCCATACGATATTTTTTCCCGGTTCTGGAACATTCCAAATGTGACAAACAAGAAGCCATCTTTTAAGCCGTATATCTTTATTCCTACTGTATTTATATCATACACAAAATCGCCCGGGGTTTTGGACAATTACTCTAGTCTTAACAGGATTTTACATACGTTTAATGTCTAAATACTTTGTACTAAGTTTTCAATTGCAACAAACTTTTCAATTTTAGTGTACCATGCATTACATTAGGCGTATGCAACCATAAGAATTACACAATCAACGGGACGGCTTACTTCGTGATCCTCTCTAATCGTTACTATTATGAAATACACTTTTCTTGTAAGTTTTCTGTGCTTTTCTTTGTTCATCATCAATTCCTCCGAGGCACAGTCCAATTTTAAACAAGACGCCCTCGCCTCGCATATCGATTCAACGGTATCCCCGGGGAATGACTTTTTTGAGTTCGCCAATGGGAGATGGTTTAAAAATCATCCGATCCCACCCACCGAACAATACAATGGTATCTTTCAGATCATCAGGGATACCATCAATGCACAGATCAAGGAAATTTGCATAAAAGCTGCGGCTCTCGAAAATCCGGAAGAAGGTAGTAACAAACAAAAGATTGGAGATTTTTACTCTTCCGGGATGGACAGTGTGGCTATCAACAGCCAAAAACATGCACCACTGCAACCGGAGCTCAAACGCGTTGATGCCGTGCAATCTACAGATGAGCTGACGAATGAAGTTGCCCGTGTCCAAGCTATTTCCGGATCTCCCATGTTTCGCTTTTATGTGGGACAGGATGACAAAATTAGCAGCAAGAATGCTATTTTCCTTTCGCAGGGAGGCTTAAGCCTTCCCGACAGGAGCTATTATTTTGCCGATGATAAACGAACAAAGAAGGTTCGCCGTGAGTTCTTAAACTATGCCTCATCAATATTTCGCATCCTAGGCCAGTCATCAGAGGAGGCTTTAGAAAACGCCCAAAACCTGATGAAACTCGAAACCGATATGGCCCGCACGTCACGCAAACGGGAAGATACCCGCGATCCTAATACCAATTATCATAAGATGACAGTGGCGAAGCTTCAGAATATGACACCGAATATCAACTGGAAACGGTTTTTCTCAACAACCGGCTTAACACAGGTAGATACCGTTATCGTCGGGCAACCCGAATTCTTTACCGCCCTGAATACCTACCTGGAGTCCTATCCCCTTCGGACGTGGAAAAGCTATCTGAAATTACACCTGATGAGCGGTTTGGCTCCCTACCTCGATGACCATACCTTTAACGTTTATTTTGACTTTTATTCAAAGACATTGCGTGGGATCCGGGAACCGCGCCCCCGCTGGAAACGCGTGGTAAATACGACGAACCGGGCCCTCGGCGACTTAATCGGTCAGGTTTATGTTGCGGAATATCTTCCGGAAGGCACGAAAGACAAACTATTGGAGATCGGCAAAGCAATCCGGGATGTATATGCTGATCGTATAAAGGAACTGGATTGGATGAGTGGCGAAACCAAGGAAAAAGCCCTATATAAACTTGAGAATATGATCTTCAAAGTTGGGTACCCCGACAAATGGAAAGATCTGAGCAATATGTCAATAGGTCACTCCTCGTACGCCGAAAATGTGATGAATGCCAACAAATGGGAATTTGACCGCATGGTCAACAAATTCGGCAAACCGGTAGATCGCACAGAATGGCACATGGAGCCACAAACGTGGAACGCTTACTACAATCCATCTAACAACGAAATTGTGATGCCTGGTTGTATCATTATCGTTCCCGGCTATGAACACAAACTGGCTGATGATGCGATCCTATATTCGGCCATCGGCGGTTCCTTTTTTGGACACGAAATTACACATGGCTTTGATGATCAGGGCAGCAAGTACGATGCGAACGGAAACCTGAATAACTGGTGGACTCCCCAGGATAGTGCTCGTTTCTATGCCAAAACCCGTATGATCGTAAGGCAATTTAATGATTACGTAGCGGTCGACAGCCTGCATATTAACGGGGAAAGCACCCAAGGCGAAAATATTGCTGACCTCGGCGGTATCATGATGGGCTACCAGGCTTTTCAAAAGACAGATCAATACAAAGAGGGAAAAAAGATTGCAGGCCTTACGCCGGAACAGCGGTTCTTCCTGGGTTATGCACTGGCATGGATGATCCACGAGCGACCGGAAGCCATTGCCAATCAAATCAGAAGTGATGTACATTCCCCGGCCAAATTTCGGGTAAATGGGCCGCTTTCGGATATGCCGGAATTCTACGATGCCTTTGATGTGGAAAAAGGCGATGCCATGTGGCGTCCGGACAGCGTGCGGGTAAAAATTTGGTGAGTCACATCTTTTAAAAAAAGCCCTGTGAGAATAGTCAGAGGGCTTTTTTATGGGCTCAAGCAGTAAAGTCAAGTATCTTTCTTAAGGTTTGCCATCCCTTATTTGTTGCAGCCTTTGTTCTGGTAATTTCCTTTGTAGAGATGTTGACGTTTTCAGTTCCACAACACAGACCCCTCTACCTTCATACTTTTACAACGTAAAGCTGATTAACCGATTACGATCCTCTCGGCAAACTAAATATAAAGGTTGCACCTTCCCCTTCTACACTTTCAACACTAATATGTCCATCCTGCTTCTCGATAAACTCCTTGCATAGTTGTAACCCCAGGCCACTGCCCTTTTCATCATTTGTCCCGTTTCTGGATCCGCTATTCGAACTAAAAAGGCCCGCTTTCTTCGTTTCCGGTATACCAATACCGGTATCTTCAACCTCAAAAATGACTTTTCCTTCTTCTTCTCGTGTGCTTACTGTCAATCGATCTCCCTCTTTACAAAATTTAATGCTATTCGATACCAGGTTACGAAGAATAAGTTTCAGCAAATTATGATCGGCTTTCACTTTTAAACCTTCAGATACCTTATTGGCCAACTGAACTCCCTTATGCTGTGCCTGGAATTGATAATTATCGAACACCTCTTTAACAATCTCCCTGGCGTTCACGGCTTTAATATTCAGTGCCAAACCGGACATCTGTTCGCGAGCCCAGACCAGCAAGTTATCCATCATGCTAATATTTTGACTTATCGACACTTCAAGTTCAGCCGCCATTTCAGCTATTTCCTTTTTAGTCAGTTCTTTCTCCCGAATTAGGTAGATCATTCCTTGCATGGATGCTAGGGGCGAACGCAGGTCGTGGGCGATGATAGCCAATATCTTATCTTTAACCTTATTGAGCTCTTCTAATTTATTCCGCTGTGACTCCAATTCTGAATTAATACGCTGCTTCTCTACATTTGACTTAACAAGTAAAATAACGGACCCTAAAACAACTATTATAATACCCAACCCGGCCGCTATTAACCAGTTCTGGGTAGTTAATCGGGCCTCTTGTTGCTGTTGTTTTTCTTGCAGTAATTTATTGATCTCTTCCTGCCTGCGTAAATTAAGTTTGGCTTCGGTACCGGCTAACTCTTGCTGGCTGGCCTCTTTATTTAAACTGTCATTCAATGCCGTATACTTTTCATGCAGGTTTAATGCCCGTTTGAAGTTACTCTGCCCCTTTTCTAAGAGGTATAAACTTTTCAACGCATCCTTTTGTAATTCCACAGCGCCAATATCCTCAGCCGTGTGCAGGGCTTGGGTATAATTATCCCGAGCTTTTGTTATATCATGACGTAACTCGGCTACATTTGCCAAGCCCCCATAATTGTAAATAAGTCCCTGGGGAATCCCGGCCTGTTTACAATAGCTGAGGGATTGCTTATAACAATCTTCGGCCCTGGCTAAATCTCCTTTATCTTTATAAACTTGTCCCATGTTATACAAAATCCGAAAGGGGGGAACGTCCTTTCGAACAACCTTATGCAGTTTCATGGCTTGCTCATACAAGGCAATAGATTCATCATACTTATGTAATTTATTCGCTGAAATAGCCAAATTTACGGTAGACATTAACAAGCCCACACGATCATGTATTTTTTTCTTAATATCGATGGACCGATGAAGATAATATTGGGCTTTTTCTGGATCGGAATGGTTATTATATGCTACTCCCAAGTTATTAAGGCCGGTAGATAAAAGGACACTATCACCGGCGGTCTCGGCCCCTTCGATACTTCGCAGGTAGTATTTAAAAGCCATTCCATAATTACCGATCGCCTCGTGAATCGCCCCTAAGTTCAAATCTATTCTGCTATAGATTAACGGGTTCTGGGATGAATCCGAAAGCGCTTTGGCCTCCTCTTGTTTTTCAAGGGCCTCCTGATATCTCCCTTTATACCGATAGGCATTCCCCAACAAACTTAAAATGCGTGCCTTTTTATTACTCTCGGGATATTGGCTCAACGTTTTGTTTAAAACAGCCTCCGCCGAATCAGGCTGATTACTCGTCAGATAGTCATCGGCCAACTGGATGCTTACGTCTTGAACCAGAGACGCGCTCTTGAGAGAATCGGCCAGATGACCTGCCTTTTTCAACAGACGCACGGATTCATGGACTTTCCCCGCATATTTCAACGCATCAGCCAGCTTAATACACAATTCTACTTTTAAACTGTCTGATGAAGCATAGTCCAGCCTTTTCCTGAGCTCTTCAATTTTTTGAGACTGGGCTAAAACTGGTATAGTAATACAATACAGGAATAAACCTAATAAGCCATAACGCATGGTTTAATGCCGTCCAATGATATTTTATATAGTCAACTAACCTAAAGCAGATGAACTATATTAAATAAGTGAAGACATATCCACAAATTACTTTTTACCAACTTCGTGGCCTAAAGGCAGTTTTTCAATCACATCCAGTGCAGGCGTCGGGTCTCCCATAATGTAAAAATGGATTCCAGGCGCACCGGCTTCCAACAATTCTGTACACTGTTGTGCTCCCCATTCAATTCCAATTGCCCTTGCATTGTTGGGATTGGACTGAATTTCTTCAGATAGATTCTCCGGGATGTTCAAATGGAAATATTTCGGTAAAAAATTCAAGTGCTGCTCTCGAGTTAGCACTTTGAGTCCCGGCACGATGGGACATTTAATACCTGCATCACGACATTTTTTTACAAAACGGAAATATGCCTCATTATCAAAAAACATTTGTGTTACAATATAATCTCCCCCGGCATCAACCTTCTTTTTGAGTTGTTGAATATCAAAATCCAGGTTCGGAGCTTCAAAATGTTTTTCGGGATACCCGGCTACGCCCACACAAAAGTCGGTTTCATGCGCATTAACGATATCCTCCATATATTTGCCTTTGTTCATATCTTTGACTTGCTTGACCAAATCAAGGGCATATTTGTTGAACGTCCCATTTTTATACCGGGGTATAGAATCTTCGGGGGCATCCCCGCGAATAGTCAAAACATTATCAATGCCCAGGTAATTCAGTTCAATCAGAGCATCTTCTGTTTCTTCTTTAGTAAAGCCTTCACAAATCAGGTGTGGCACCGGGTCTACCCCATACTTATGCATAATTGCAGCGCATAGCCCAATCGTACCCGGTCGCTTACGCTTGATATGACGTTTAACTGTTCCATCTCCCAGTTCCTCGTAATACGATTCAGCTGCATGATAGGTCACATCAATAAATGGTGGGTTATACTTCATGACCTGATCCAGTGAATCGAATACTTTCTTTACAGATCCTCCTCTCTTGGGTGGAATGATCTCGAACGAAATAAGTGGCTCTTTCGCCCGCTCATAATGTTCAATTACTTTCATTTAATCTACTATTATTTGTACATTTATGTTTCCAGAAGCCTTTCAACGAGTTACAAGATTTTCTGATGAAAATCTCATGGTGTTAAGGTAATCACTTCGTAACTCAGTTGAAAAGTTTTTGTGCAACCACAAGCACCTTATAACCTATTACCTGGAAATATTACATGAAGTTCAATCAAATTAAAGATCTGTTACAGGATCGTATTCTTATCCTGGACGGTGCCATGGGCACCATGATCCAGTCTTACAACTTATCTGAAGAGGACTACCGGGGCGAACGATTCAAAGACTATAATAAATCCGACCTAAAGGGCAATAATGATCTGCTGAGTATTACCCAGCCTGAAATCATTAAGGAGATTCACCGCCAATTTCTATCCGCCGGTTCCGATATCATAGAAACCAATACGTTCAACAGCACCTCCATTTCACAGGCCGACTATCATATGGAGGGCCTTGTTTATGAGCTGAATGTCGCTGCCGCCCGAAACGCCCGTGAAGTAGCAGACGCAATTACTGGCAAGAATCCTGAGAAGCCTCGCTTTGTAGCAGGTTCGATCGGTCCCACGAATAAAACGCTTTCCCTCTCCCCAGATGTGGAGGATCCGGGCTACCGGGCTATTTCTTTCGACCAACTCAAAGATGCATACCTTGAGCAAATACGTGCCTTGGCCGAAGGAGGGGTTGATATCCTGCTTATTGAAACAATTTTTGATACGCTGAACGCTAAAGCCGCCATTTACGCCATCCACAAGTTTGCTGAAGAAACGACTAAACAGTTGCCGGTTATGATCTCGGGTACGATCGTTGATCAAAGCGGGCGTACCCTATCGGGACAGACAACCGAAGCGTTTTGGATTTCGGTTTCTCATGCAAAGAATCTATTAAGTGTGGGATTGAACTGTTCTTTAGGGTCCAAACAAATGCGGCCTTACATAGAAGAACTTGCCAATATTGCCACATGTCACACTAGCCTTTATCCTAATGCAGGGCTTCCGGATGAGATGGGGAAATATAATGAGACACCGGAATATATGGCGGACCAGCTTAGAGAGTATGCCGAATCAAATTTTGTAAATATCGTCGGGGGCTGTTGTGGAACAACACCCGAACATATTCGAGCGATCTCGGAAGCAGCTAAAGAATGCCCTCCAAGAAAAATCCCTGAACAAAAACCCTATCTGCGGCTCAGTGGATTAGAACCATTGGTCGTACGTCCCGACACCAATTTTGTAAATATAGGGGAACGCACCAATGTCACGGGATCCCGAAAATTCAAGCGGCTCATCACAAATGAGGAATATGAAGAAGCCCTTTCCGTAGCACGCCAGCAGGTAGAAAACGGGGCTCAAATCATCGATATCAACATGGACGAGGGCATGCTCGAATCCGAAGAAGTGATGGTCAGTTTCATGCAGCTCCTTGCGGGTGAGCCGGATATTTCGCGCGTACCGATCATGATTGACTCTTCCAAGTGGTCGGTTCTGAAGGAAGGGCTGAAAGCAGCACAAGGCAAATGCGTGGTAAATTCCATCAGCTTGAAAGAAGGCGAAGAAAACTTCAAAAAACAGGCACGTGAAATCCTCAATTTTGGGGCTGCCGTGGTAGTCATGGCTTTCGATGAGCGTGGGCAGGCAGATAGCTATAAACGCCGAATCGAGATTTGCGAACGAGCGTATAATATCCTCACCAAAGAAGTGGGGTTTCCTCCCCAGGATATTATCCTTGACCCCAATATTTTGACTGTAGCTACCGGTATCGAAGAGCATAACAATTATGCCGTAGATTTTATGAAAGCTACCAGATGGATTAAAAAGAATCTGCCATTGGCTAAAGTTAGCGGTGGGCTCAGTAACATCTCGTTTTCATTCCGGGGCAACAACAAGGTCCGGGAAGCAATGCACTCCGCTTTCTTGTATCATGCCATCCAGGCGGGACTCGACATGGCTATTGTCAACGCGGGACAACTTGAAGTTTACGAAGAAATCCCGGAAAAACTGCGTAAACTTGTCGAAGATGTGCTATTGAACCGCCGCGATGACGCAACCGAGCGACTGGTGGATTATGCAGAGCAAATCAAAGACGATAGAACGGAAACAACAGAGAAGACCCAGAAGTGGCGCGAAAATTCAGTTGAGGAGCGGATCAAACATGCCCTGGTCAAAGGGATCGTCGATTACATTGTGGATGACGTAGAAGAGGCACGGCAGAAGTATGATCAACCTATTGAAGTGATCGAAGGCCCTATGATGGACGGGATGAATGTGGTCGGCGATTTGTTCGGATCCGGAAAAATGTTTTTGCCGCAGGTGGTTAAAAGCGCGCGTGTAATGAAAAAGGGGGTTGCCCACCTTGTCCCGTTTATAGAAAAAGAAAAAGAAAAGAATCAAAACAGCGAGCCTAAAGCCAAGGTTTTGTTAGCCACCGTAAAAGGGGATGTGCACGACATAGGTAAGAATATTGTATCTGTAGTATTACATTGCAACAATTTCGATGTTATTGATCTGGGCGTGATGGTTCCGGCAGACAAGATACTGGACGAAGCTCGTAAAAATAAGGTCGATATCATTGGCTTGAGCGGTCTTATTACTCCTTCTCTGGATGAAATGGTGCACGTGGCCAAAGAACTTAAACGCGAAAAATTCCAGCAGCCCCTAATGATCGGAGGGGCAACAACCTCACGCATGCATACAGCTGTTAAAATAGAACCCATGTATGACCAGCCCGTGGTACATGTGCTGGATGCCTCTCGAAGCGTATCGGTCACCAGCAACCTGGTTTCCAAAACGTTGCGTGATGGGTTTGTTAAGAAAAAAAAGCAGGAGTACCTGAAGCTCCGAAAGCAGCATGAAAGTCGTTCTAAACGAAAAAGCTATCTTTCTATTGAAGAAGCCAGAGAGAATGCTACCCTTATAGATTGGCAATCCTCCCCAATCGTTAAACCAAATGAACTTGGAAAACGGGTTTTTGACAACTATCCGCTGGAGGAAATTCGTAATTATATAGATTGGGGACCATTTTTTATCGCCTGGCAAATGAAAGGAAAATTCCCCGATGTCCTTGAGGACGATAAATACGGGGAAGAGGCCCAAAAACTTTATAACGATGCTAACAAGCTGCTAGATAAAATAATAGATCAGCAATTACTTAGAGCACGGGGCGTACTTGGTCTATTCCCCGCTAACACTGTAGGCGATGACATCCAGCTCTATAAAAATGAAAACCGTGAAGAGGTCTTACATACTTTTCACATGCTTCGCCAGCAATCAGAAAAACGGCGCGGGCAACCCAATAAAGCCCTTGCAGATTTTGTCGCTCCTCTGGAAACCGGTATTGGCGATTATATGGGAGGATTTGCCGCCACAGCAGGAATTGGGGCAGCGGAACTGGTGAAAAGATTTGAGGCAGATCATGATGATTATAATGCCATTCTCACCAAGGCTCTGGCAGACAGGCTGGCAGAGGCATTTACCGAGCTTCTCCATGAAAAAGTCCGCAAACAAATTTGGGGGTATGCGCCAAGCGAAAACTTAACCAATGAAGAGCTGATTAAAGAACAATATACCGGCATTCGACCTGCACCCGGATACCCGGCTCAGCCGGACCATACCGAGAAGCGCATTCTGTTTGATCTGCTGGAAGTGGAATCAGCGACGGGTATAACACTAACCGAACATTTTGCCATGCACCCGGCAGCATCGGTCAGCGGGCTTTATTTCGCTCATCCGGAATCGACCTACTTTAATGTCGGTAACTTTGAAAAGGATCAGATCGTTGATTATGCCAAACGAAAAGGTATGAGCGTAAAGGAAGTTGAACGCTGGCTGGGGCCCAACCTTAATTATGATCCGGAATAAAAGTAAAGACATGCCAAGTTTCTGTAAAACCCGGCATGTCTTAGCTTGGGGCTTCAGTCCCCTAATTTTACACGGGCAATTTTCGTCTGCCCGACAGCACTCATAACAGCTGAGATATCTGTTAAATTTACATTATTTGATTCCACATAGTCCACCGGCAAAATAGCCACTCTGAAAATTTGGTCTTGGGTAAATCCGTCTCCCACCGTATTCAAATCGACATCTCCAGTTAGAAATAACTGTACGTCGGCTAAAGTGTGATCAAAGGCATACTGCAGCTCTCCATTATCGAAGAATACCGATGCGGGCAAGGGTTGCCAAACATCGTTGCCGGTATTTGGATCTACATCCCAGAGAAGATACACAGCCACAATATCAGTAGGAAGCACTTCGACATTACTTGGAAAAGCAAAGATTGTGCTATACCCATTTGATTCATTGAAATCGGCCTGTACTTCAAAAGCCTGACCGACAGGGCCGGGAGAGCCGGCCGGCCCTTGTGGCCCCATGGGACCCGGTTCGCCCTGGCATGAAACGAGAAAAAATAATATGGCAAAGAAACTGAATGGCTTCATAAGATTCATTTGAGTAAAAATTAAAATCCCAACATTTTGCTACCTCTATTTCATCCAACGGCCATTTCTATATCATTATTTGTCAAAAAAATGAGATTCACATGAATATGCGATGTATTTGCCCCGTTTTGGGCTCTCATATTCAAAGCTAGCATATTCAGAGGCTGAAAATTGAACGGTTATTAGCAATAATAATTTTAATCCCGTTTTTAACTATATATACTGATCTTGCAGAAAGTAAAAGAAAAGCCCGCACGTAAATGCGGGCTATAATGTGACACTGATGGATCCTAAATTAAATATCGGGATTGGCCGGGGTATTGGGATTATTCTGCCTTTCCTGTGTCGGGTATGGGTAATAAACCCTGTTCCGTTCGGCCGTAAAAGGTGGATTATCCGATGGCACAGGCCGGCCTAATCTTCTGGCATCCTCAAAACGCATGCCCGAAAGATACATTTCGGCACAGCGCTGCCGATAAATTTCGGTTAATAACGACTGGTCATCCGTTGCTCCGGTATAATTCCCGAGATCAGCTCCAATACCGAAAGGATCATCAGCGGCTTGTTTAGTCCTAATTGCATCTATTTCATTAACAGCAAGTCCCGGCTGACCCAATTGGACATAGGCTTCGGCTCGAATTAGGTCCATTTCTCCCGGAACATAAACCGGTATATCTTTATCCGGTGCATCAAAGAATCCAGCTAAAAGATCACTCGGCAGATTATTCGGCTGGCTCGTAGTATCCACATTTACCAGATAAAAATCGAGACGACCATCCCCGCTTTCTGTCAGCGGAGTACCGAAATCATCACGAGCTATATAATCCTCTGCAGTATAAACATCCTCATAAACAGGGTTTCTGGAAGTCGTTCCATCATAAGAGAACACCGAGGTCGCATTCGGATCAACTTGGTTCGAGGCATCGATAGCGGCCTGATAATTACCGGCCATCAAATTGTACCGGGCCAACAACGCATATGCTGTATTCTCCAGGTCAAAGCCACCAACTGTTGTTGAAGTAGCCGGCTGTGTCTGATTAATCTGGTCTACAGCCGCATTCAACAGGCTGATACATTCCGTCAACACCTGGTCCCGACTCTGAAATTCGGCATTCCCTTCCGGGTCGGTCTGAATGGGTGACTGTTCGAAGTTCTGGACAAGGAATCCAAGCGACATGGCCTTATAAATATGAGCAATAGCCAGGATTTCGCTAAGCTCTGCCTCTGAAAGCGGCACATTCGGTGCACTCTCTATGATCTTATCTGCCATCTCAACCACACGGAGCGAGCGCGACCATACCTGTAAAACGTTTCCGTTGCTTTCCGGTAGGTTGCTACCTCCATTTTCCAGGTCGATGAGATTAGCAAAAGTCGTATTTATTGCCAATTCCCGGGTAGATACAGCCGTTGTCCGTATCAGGGCAGGCAACGTAGTACCGGAATAATACCCTTGCATTCCAATGGTAAACGAGATAATTCCTTCCCGGGAGCTCAACACTTCGGTTTCCGTCGCCGTATTGGGATCTGTCACATTCAGATCACAACCAACGGCTAGTACAACAAACAAAACAATTATTTTTTTCCACATGTTACGTAATGATTTCATGATAATTTCTCCCTCTGATTAGAATTTTGCAGATATACCGAGTTCAACAGTTCTAGGAATCGGTACTTCCACGAAATCAAACCCCCGGACAGCTGTACTCTGTCCCGCTGTATTTATTTCGGGATCATATCCGCTGTATTTATCAATGGAAAATAAATTTCTTCCAATCACACTGAACCGAATGCTGCGCAGTCCCAAAACATCGGTTAACAATGTATAGGAAGCGGACAATTCGCGAAGCTTGAGGTATGATCCATCCTCTACCCAGTTTTCAAAAATATTAAACACCGCGGCACTGTAGCCGTCAGGCAAATCGCCTTCCAACTCTCTGCCATACGGGTCTTGCAAGGTCCCGAATACTGAAAGGGCAGCAAGGCGGCGCGTAAAATTGAATACGTCGTTGCCATAGACAAAGTCGAACTGAGCATGAAAATTCCAATGAGAGCCAACCTGTACATCGTTGATGAATGAGCCAGAAAAATCAGGATTGGGATCTCCAATTACTTTGTTAACAATGGCGCCGGTTGGTTGCCCATTTGCATCACGTCCCTCCCGCTCTCGCTGTGGCAGTCCGCCGGGTGTTAACAGAAGTGAACCATCTTCATTCCGAGCAAAAGCACTACTGTAGAAAACGCCCAACGGTTCTCCATTAATGGCGGCAGACTGACCAAATGAATTTCCTAGTACAAGGATGTCATTTTCTATGCCGTCGACTTTGTTTCTGTTCCGCGAAAACGTCAAAGTTGAAGTCCACTTTATGTTTCTATTGTTGATCGGGGCCCCTTTCAACAGTATTTCAAAGCCCTCATTGTCCAACGTTCCGAAATTACCCAGACGTGAAAGATAACCGGTTGTCGGAGCAATAGACCTTGTCAACAACAAATCTTCGGTATGCTGATTATACCAAGTGAATTCAAGGGCCAGGCGATCACTCAAAAAACTTGCATCGACGCCAAGCTCAAGCTCTGTCTGCCGCTCTGGTTTGACATCGAGGGCTCCCAAAGACGATGATGGGATGAGCCCACTCCTTCCATTCACCGATGTCGGTGAAAATGTAGTAAATCGGTCGAACGGCCCGATCGCCGTAAGTCCGCCAGACTGCCCCCATGAGGCTCGGAACTTAAGGGAAGAAACGGCATCCGAAAGAGACGAGTTTTGCCAGAAATTCTCCTCAGAGACCAGGTATGAAGCACTAACCTTGGGATAAAATTGAGTTCTATCATTTTTACCGAACGTGGATGCAGCGTCAATTCGTGCCGCGCCCGTCAGAAATAATTTTTCCTGGTAACCGAGCGTCTCCTGTGCAAATACGCCATAAATGCTTTGTTCCCCGCGTGACTCTCCGGGCTGGGCAAAATTGGATCCGCCGGTTACAACTTCAACAAAAGGAACAAAATCCTGGGCCTGTATCCCAATGGTAGAAAAATTTTCGTATTGCAAGGTACCGCCCAACAGTGATGTAGACTCCAAATCTTCGTTGATCATGGTTTGATAACGAATATTGAGGTCGTTATTCAGCTGGAGGTTGGCTCTTTCACCGCGACGAGCATATCCATTCCCCAAGCCGGGAGCCGAAGTCCCTACCGGAATAAAAAAGGTAGCTGTCTGATTATAGGTGTCCAGACCAAGGGTATAGTCGATCGAAAGCCCATCATAAGGAGTAAGCAGCAACTTTGAATTAGCAATGATACGGTTCACCTTTTGATTGACGTCGTACTTGTCAATAACTTCAACGGGATTAGCCAGTATCCCGTCCTTTGGATATTCTCCGGTCACCGGATCCGGGCGGGGATCATAGGTGTTGGGTCCAAATATGAACCCCGTCAACGCCCCATAATTATCCGCAAGCCCCCCGTTGGGAATCTCATTACTGAAGGCATACGAATAATTTGCCCCGATAGATATGCTTGCCCAGTTTGTCAGATCCTGGTCAAGCGTCACTTTTCCTGTGCCTCTCTGAAACCTGCTCCCTTTTACGATGCCTTCGTTATTGAAATATGAACCGGACACAAAGTAGCGCGTTCCCGACTGCCCACCCGAGATAGACAAATACTGATTCGTTCCCTGGGCTGTGCGAAATATATAATCCTGAAAGTCGTATCGTTCCACCGGGTTCCCTGCAGCATCAAAAGGAACTTTATTAACTTTGAGCGTTTTACGAATCTTGCCAATGGAATACTTGGTTGAATAGGTAATTTGAGGCTTTCCCGCCCGTCCTTTCTTCGTAAAAATCTGCACCACGCCATTGTTAGCCCGCGAACCGTAGAGGGCGGCCGCAGCAGCTCCCTTGACAACCTCAATACGGTCGATATCCTCCGGATTCAGATCCACAAGCCGGTTTTGGGAATAACCGCCAAGCGTAACCAATTGGGGGGAATCATTATTTACAATCACTCCATCAACAATATAAAGCGGATCGGCCGATCCCAGCAGGGTACCCGTTCCCCGCAACCGAACACTAATGCCCCCGGCAGGGTTACCCGAGTTTTGCTGAATTAACGCTCCTGAGATCTTGCCGGATAGCGCCCGGTCGATAGATGATGCACCCGTACTTTCCAATTCATCGGCGTTAATCGTAGAGATCGCATTACCCAACTGCTTTTTACTTGTCAGCGCAGAGGCTCCGGTGATGACTATTTCATCGGTGCCAATAATATCGGGATCCATCTCTATTGTTCCGAGATTAACATCCGTCTCATTGCCTAACTCAATGTCTCGCTCGGTCCGACGAAACCCAAGGAAGGAAATAATCATTGTATAGCTGCCTGGTTTTAGGTTGGCCGTAAGCTCAAATTTTCCATCCTGATCAGCAGCCGTACCAATAACCAAATTTTTGAATTGGATATTAGCACCCGGCAACGGTTGCTCAGTTTGCGCATCCAAAACGGTCCCGGTAATCGTATACCTCGTATTCTGACCTTGCGCCATCAAAGCAATAAAAAACAGACATATAAGTAGTGGTATCCATTTCTTCATAGTTGGTCTCCTTTTTTACTATCCGAGATTAACTCCCTGATTATATTAGTGTTGGTGAGGTCTATTTTACTGTTTTCAAAGAAGTACTAATCGTTTCCCAAACAGCCGGATCTTCCTGACCTAATCTCCATACCGATATGCCCCGAAGATTATACTCTCCCAATAAGTCCAGCTTGGGCTTTAGTGATCGCGCGTCTTCAATGAATGCATATTCATAAATTCCATCGTGATTCCACAAAGCATAATAACATTGCGGCTTTTGAAGCCATACTTTTTCGGCATCATAACGTTCAATGAGCCCCTGTACCTTTTCATAAGAGGCACCTGACCCGTTAACAAACCCGCCTCTCTCATCATCATAATCGGCAAACCAGTAGGTAGAATAGAAAGGAATGCCCAGCGATATTTTTTGGGGATCAATCCCCTGATTCAACATGTACTCAACCATTTCCTGCATCCAGACCACCCCCGCAACGGGACCGGGAGGCGTACGGCGGGTATGTTGTGAATAAGTCATAAGGGAAAGAAAATCACCCGTCTCGGCCAACGCTTTTAGGTCATAAGCACCCCGCCAATATTCATATAAAAAACGATGGTATTCGGTTTTCAGATCGGCATTGGTATTGGTAGGGACCACAGCTGCCGACAGGGTTAAGCCTTGCTGATGTAACGCCTCGGCTGTTTTTTTAAAAAAGGAAGTGAAAGCATCCCGATCGGTAATGTGAATATTTTCAAAATCAAATTGCCAGCCGGCAAACTTATATTTAATGGCGAGATCGGTCATCATTCCGATCGCTCTCTCCTGGGCTGCGGTGTCTTGCAAAAAATCGTGAAAAAGATCGCGGTCAAAGCCGGGATTTACAACCAGCGGAACCACTTTAATATTATTTTCACGGGCAATAGCCAATACTCTGGGATCTACCTCCCCCCAGATAACCCCGGCCTTCGAAATTGAATATGTTTGAGGCGCCACCACAGAAATAACATCACTGTGAGCGCTAAAACTTTGAAAGGAGTCTTCTGTATCTACATAATAGAAAAGATTTTCAGAATTACTTTGTGCCCTCAGCCTCGGCACAAACAACAATGAAACCGCAAAAAAGATGAATAGCAGGCAAAATCGGGCCCAACGTTTATGTCTACCGTAGCACATATCCCTCCAGTGATTTTTTACAATGAAAATCCAATTTAGGCATTTTTTTATAAAAAACTACAACCTAAAGGATTATTAATCCTCTATGGAGGAATAAACGGTATCGAATATTGCCTGACGTAAAGGACCCAGATTAAAATAATAACCGTTTTTCTGTAGCCCGACATTCTGACGATTAGTTAATAATATAATAGAAAGGCTATCCCTCGGCACAGCTACAATATTTGTACCCGTAAACCCCGTATGCCCGAAGGAACCCGGGGGCGCTCCCTTCGCATACATTACATCGGGATCCATTGCCCAGCCTAGACCGTTGCCATACCGATCCCTCCTCAAAAAGGTGTCAATGACTGAAGAGGATATAATCTGTTTCTTCTCAAAGCGTCCCTCGTGCAACAACAGGTCAACCAATACCTGTAGATCATCAACGGTAGAAAAAAGTCCGGCATGTCCCGCTACACCGTCACTCGCATACCATGAATTCCCGTCATTGACCTGCCCTTTCAGGGTATATTGACGCCACTTATCCCAGGATTTCGGATCTTCATTCACCTTGTATCCAAAATCATCATCATAGATCATATGTTTTTCGAAAGGATTTCCGTGTGAGGTAGCAGCAATTCTCTTAAATCCCTTATCCAGGGGATTAAATGCCGTATGCTGAAGATTCAGTGGCCCGTAAATATTCTGTTTTACAAATTGATCAAGGGGCATTCCCGAAACATGATGAATAATATCTCCTAGAAGCATAAAACCCAGGTCGCTGTAATGGCGGCCGGCCCCAACCTTCCACTTCAGTGGCAGTTTAGCTATATATTCATACCGCTCTTTGGTATTGGAAGCATGGTAATAGGTTGGCACCCATTGATACAGTCCGGCGGTATGCGTTAATAAATTACGCACCGTAATCTTGGCCTTCTCTCCCTTGCTAAAACCGGGCAAATAATTCGAAATCGGATCATCAATATGGATTTTTCCCATATCCACCAGTTTCATAATGCCAAAAGTAGTTGCGCAGACCTTGGTGAGCGATGCCAAATCAAAAAGATGTTTGGTAGTCATTTTCTCAGGATGCTCGAGTGGCTGCATATCATAACTGTACTCATTGGCATAACCGTAAGCGTCACGATGTAAAATAGAATCTCCTTTTTTAACTTGTATAACCGCACCGGCAATGTGATGGGCTTCAATCTGGCTCTGGATAAGGCTGTCGATCGTCTCAATATGACCTATTTTCGAATGGTTCTGCCCTGAATCTCGAGAACATGAGTTATACAGTATCACTGTTAATGCGACTAATAAGACTGTTTTAATATTCATATCAATGATATCCGGGATTGACAAAAGTGAAATCAATTTTTAAAAAATGGTTAAGTACCCCTTGACGAAAATATATAAGATTGCTCTATAAAATGATTAGATTTATAAAGATCGAAAAGCACTTGTCAGGTCTTTATCCCTGACCGTCAGTCCGTTTTGGGCAAATTTGAAGATTTTAGATACGGATCAATCAACGAAAAGAACACAAAATCAAAGATCTTCAGTAGACCTATGTAAGTCTTAAATCACCTGATGGCAAAATTGCCATTGGGAAAGTCGAAAATAATAATAACAGGAGGTCCACTATGATTGCACAAATTGTTCGTTTTAAGTCGGAAATGACCGATGAAGAAGTTCAAAAGATGTATGAATCTCGATCTCCCCGTTATCGAGCGTTACCGGGACTTAAACAAAAAATCTATCTTAGATTTACCGAGACAGGGGAACATGGAGCCGTTTATCTCTGGGAATCAAAAAAAGATATCGAAGAATTCCGTAAAAGTGAACTCAGTCGCACCATCCCAACCGCTTATCAGGTCAAAGGGGATGCAGACATTCAGCTAGCAGAAGTAGCTATGACACTCCGACCCATGAATGTTAGCTAGAACACTGGCGTAACACTATAATTACCTGTAGCAAACTCGAGAACAGTTTTAGCCAGACATGATCTATGGTCAGCTCAAACGTTTTTTGAGCCATTGAGAAAAATTACCTGCAGCGATTACAATGGCACTGCCAACGACAGTGTATAGCGGCCAGGCGATAGCCAAGCCTTCCCCGGGCAGTATGTTTTGAATAGGCCCTTTCACCATGAATAGCAGGGAAACCAACCCCACAAAAAATCCAATTAGTGCATCACTCGTGTCAGGCTTTGGAAAAATACGTCCCAACAGAAAAGCACCTAACAATCCCCCATAGGTGTAAGAGGCGATACCCAGTCCAAGTTCGACCACGGCTGGACGTTCTCCACCATGAAGTTGCAAATACGCGAAGAAAAAGGCAGAACCGGTTAAAATCACAGCCCAAACCATTGTTATGATACGTGAAATCCGGAGGTCTTCGGCTTCGGTGTTATTTTGTCCAAAGTAGGGTTTGTATAAATCCAGTGCCGTTGAAGATGCCAGGGAATTCAGTGACGAACTTAAACTACTCATGGCAGCAGCGAAAAGGGAGGCAATGATCAACCCCGAGAGCCCCACGGGCAGTTGCTCAACAATAAACTTGGCAAAAATTTCATCTGTTGTAGCAAGGCCCAGCTGCTGAGCAGACTGCGCATCATAAAAGGCATAGAGCAACAGGCCAATAAACAAAAACAATCCAAACTGGACAGCCACAACGACGCCACTCCAGACCAATGCTTTCTGCCCATCTTTCACATCTTTCGTCGTTAACAACCTCTGGACGATCAGTTGATCGGTGCCGTGAGAAGCAATCGAAAAAATGGCACCACCAATCAATGCCGTAAAGAAGGTATATGGCTGGGCGATGAAATCTGCGAAGCTCATGTCGAAGCCAAAGTTAAAGACCTGAAGCTTCCCGGCATTCGAAGCAGTCGAAAATAGACCTGTAAGTCCGTGGGGCAGATCAGAAACCAATATGCCGACCGCCAACAGTGCTCCCCCGACATATACAGCCATTTGCATGACATCCATCCAAACCACTGCTTTTATACCCCCGATGAGCGTATAAATAAGAGTAATAATTGAAATTGCTGCAATAGATAATAAATAAACTTCTATATCGGACCAACCTGTAAAGGCACCTCCCAACCGCAGGATTATGGCCAGCGGAATGGCCGTGGCAAAAAGGCGAACGCCATCCGCGAGCAGCCGGGTAACCATAAAAGTGGTGCTGGCTGCATTACGCATCGGGGCACCGAATCGCCGTTCCAAAAACTGGTAGGCTGTTGAAAGGTTTCCTTTAAAATATGCCGGCAAGAATATCCTGCTTACGATAAAGCGACCCAAAATATAGCCAAACGTGATCTGCAGGAAGGTTAAATTACCCCCATAAGCAACGGCCGGTATGCTGATAAATGTAAGTGTACTTGTTTCGGTTGCCACAACCGAAAACAAAACGGCCCACCAGGGAAGCTCTTTTCCACCTTTAAAATAGTCGTTCGTTGAAGTCTGCTTTCCTGCGGCATATATCCCCAACACTGCCACACCAATGAGGTATAAGATAATAACAACGTAATCTACGACTGTGAATCCCAAGTTTACTTTCTTTTTAAGTTACTGTAATCCAATGTGTTAGCAATCCGTACCAAGCAGATACTGAGTTCGCAGTATAGCAATTTATTTTAGGATAAAATAGCCAATCGCATTTTTACTAACTACAAAATAGGATCACAATACTGGAGAGCTTTGCAAAATTCATTATCATAGAAAACAAATGTTCAATGCATTAGATGATTTTTAATATTTTGAATTAGTCATTAAGATGAATCCATCAATTACAAAGTTGGCCAAGACGGCCTCAAAACCAAGGAAGCTTATCGTTGGTCTAATGTCCGGCACCTCGCTGGACGGCTTGGATATTGCGGCCTGTTCAATAAGCGGTTCAGGAATACATACGGAGGCTGAACTCCTGCATTTCGAGACACACCCCTATCCCAAAGACCTCAAAGAACATTTAAAAAACATCGCCTCCGTCCCTACCGTCTCTCTTGAAGAAGTCTGCCTGATGCATTCACGGTTGGGGAACTATCACGGTGAACTAATCCTCGCAAGTTTGGAGAAATGGGGTATTCCCCCTTCTGATGTAGACTGCATTGCAAGCCACGGGCAAACCATCTATCACGCACCGAAAAATCAACATCTCCAGGAAGAGATGCCGAATGCCACCCTACAAATAGGAGACGGGGATCATATTGCCCGAGCAACCGGCATTCTTACAATAAGTGATTTCAGGCAAAAGCATACTGCAGCCGGTGGAGAAGGAGCCCCTATGGCCTCCTTTACAGATCGGCTTTTATATACCCATGAGACTCAAAATCGAATTTTATTGAACATCGGCGGTATCGCCAATTTTACCTTCCTGCCCGCCAGAAATAATACAAATAGGCACCCCATCACCGCCGACACAGGCCCCGGCAATACGCTCATTGATGCAGCCATGCAAAAACTGTTTAAAAAGGAATTTGACCAGGATGGGGCTATCGCCGCGGAAGGGGCAGTTGTGACGGAGGCTCTCAAGGTGCTGAAATCGGATCCCTATTTCCGGCGGCCAGTGCCCAAAACTACCGGTCCAGAAGTTTTTAATTTGAAATGGGTGTATAACCAGTTTGAAACAGCTGGAATAGGTGAGATTGATCCCAAATCCTTTGTGGCAACTCTTACCCGGCTAACAGCGGAGACAATCGCCGATTCAATTCTCAATGCCGTAAATCTGGCTGAACATCCCGTTATTTACGCTAGCGGGGGTGGTGTACACAACCTGACCTTATTCGGGTGGTTAAAGGATCTGCTTCCGGACTTATCGTTTCGGGGTTTTGAGCACATAGGCCCTAAGCCGGATGCCAAAGAGGCATTTCTATTTGCAATCCTGGCCAATGAAATGCTGTCCGGGCAAGGTTTCGTACTGGCCACCAACAGAAGTGAGAAAGTAAACTTCGGCAAAATCTCCTTTCCCGAATAACTCTTATAAAAATTCGGAATTTAATTAAATGAATTTTTTGTCATAATTTCGAGTTTCAATCCATTCATCCCCCAAAAGTTAGTGATTACTTTACCGTATGAAATTTAATGACCCTGAAGAGCGACTAACCTACTATGAAAAAATCCCAACCAGCATTTTTGAGGATGCATCAGATGGATCCAAATATGTGGCTAACGAAATAGCGAGCCTTATTCGTCGGCGTAACAATAACGGCGAGCAAACCGTGCTGGGGCTTGCCACCGGCTCAACACCAACACAGGTATATACCGAACTGATTCGAATTCACCGGGAAGAAAATCTATCATTTCAAAAGGTAGTTACTTTCAACCTGGACGAATATTATCCCATGCAGCCACATTCGCTGCAAAGCTATGTGCGGTTTATGCATGAGCATCTCTTTGATCATGTTAACATACCCTCCCAGAATATTAACATGCCCGATGGCACCATCCCGGAAGACAAGGTTAACGATTATTGCCGCAATTATGAGCAGCGAATACGTGAGGCCGGCGGTATTGATATCCAGCTTCTGGGCATAGGACGCACAGGGCATATTGGATTCAATGAACCCGGCTCAAGGCCTGATTCGGTTACTCGACTTATAACCCTGGATCGTATCACCAGAAAAGATGCCGCCAGTGATTTTTTCGGTGAAGAACATGTGCCCCGCCGTGCTATTACTATGGGCGTGGGTACTATCCTGAATTCGGATCGCGTCATTATGATGGCGTGGGGAGAAGGCAAGGCTCCCATCATCAGAGAAGCCGTTGAAGGCCCCGTCCGGGAAAGTGTACCTGCCACATACCTCCAGAAACACCAAAATGCTTCCGTTATTCTTGACAATGCTTCCGCCGATCAACTGACGAGGCAGAAAACACCTTGGCTGCTTGCTGCCTGTAAATGGGATGACAAGCTAATCCGAAAAGGGGTAGTATGGCTCTGCCAAAAGGTTAAAAAACCCGTATTAAAGCTGACCGACGAGGATTACAACGAGCATGGAATGGGTGATCTGCTCACCAAATACGGTCCTGCTTACGATATCAACCTCAAAGTTTTCAATGAACTCCAGCATACCATCACAGGCTGGCCGGGCGGCAAGCCCAATGCTGAAGACACCAATCGCCCGGAACGCGCCGAACCATTTCCTAAACGGGCTATCATTTTCAGTCCACACCCTGATGACGATGTGATATCCATGGGCGGCACACTGATTCGTCTTGTTGAGCACGGTCACGAGGTGCATGTCGCTTATCAGACTTCCGGAAATATTGCGGTCTTTGATGACGATGTTATACGTTTTGTGGACTTTGTCTCTGATTACAATGATATCTTTGAGATGGAACCGGAAGAAGCCGATGCAATGCTCTCTGAAATCAAGCAGTTTTTACAGGAGAAAGAACCTGGACAGGTCGACTCTGATGAAATTAAACGCATTAAGGGACTCATACGTCGGGGAGAAGCCAAGGCGGCGGCTCGTTATTGCGGCATACCCGAAGAACGGCTTCATTTTTTGGATATGCCATTCTACGAGACAGGAAGAGTCAAAAAGAAACCGCTGTCTCAAAAAGATGTGGATATTATTGTTGATTTACTACGGGAAGTCAAACCGCAGCAAGTATACGCTGCGGGTGATTTGTCTGATCCCCATGGAACACACCGCGTTTGTCTAAAAGCCATTTTCACCGCCCTTGGAGAGTGTAAAGATGACGACTGGTTTGATGATTGCTACGTCTGGCTTTATCGCGGGGCTTGGCAGGAATGGGACATCAATGAAATTGAGATGGCAGTTCCCCTCAGTCCGCAGGAATTGGAGAAAAAGCGGCGGGCTATCTTCAAACACCAGTCTCAAAAAGATCGCCCCTTATTTCCGGGACCTGATGAGCGCGAGTTTTGGCAGCGATCGGAATCACGAAACCGGGGAACAGCGCAATTGTATGACAAACTTGGTTTTGCTGAATACGAAGCAATAGAGGGTTTTGTCCGATACAAGGACAATAGTTTATGAGCACTTTTTAAGCCAATCGTAAAATTTCTGAATCGCTTTCCCCCGGTGACTTATTTCATTTTTGGTTTGGGAAGGCAATTCCGCAAATGTCAGATCAAAACCGTCGGGTAAAAAAACAGGATCGTAACCAAAGCCCTGATCACCCCGCGGCGCCTCGATAATTTTACCTTTGCAAACCCCTTCGAAGGTATAAGTGCCATCAACCGATACAAATGCAACGACCGTACGGAATTGAGCTTTTCGGTCTTTCATCTTGACTCCCGTCAATTCATCCAGCAGCTTGGTGACGTTATCGTGATAGGTGGCAGATTGGCCTGCATAACGCGCCGAATATACCCCCGGTCGCCCCTCCAAGGCTTCGACTTCAAGTCCTGTATCGTCAGACAATGCCGGCAAGCCCGTCTCTTCAAAAACATATCGGGCTTTCTTCAGGGCGTTCCCTTCCAACGTTGGCTTGTCCTCCACAACTTCTTCCAGGCCCGGAAAATCATATGTAGACTTCAGCTCAATATTCAGGGGAGCCAGCGTCTGTCGAAGTTCGTTGATCTTGTGCTTGTTCCTGGAAGCTAAGACAATAGTTCTCATAAAAAATTCTAATCATTTTTAGTAAGGTGATGTAAAATCCCCTGTACCTCGTGCCACTTCAGACGGGGACCATATTGTGAGACAACTTTAGAACCGGCCAAACTTGCTAATTTCCCGGCTCCCGCATAACCCAGTCCATTTGTAATCCCGTATAAAAAGGCCCCGGCATACATATCTCCCGCGCCATTCGTATCTATTGCTTGTACGTCATAGGGTTCAATATCAATAAAAGTATCTCCATCATAGATCATAGCCCCATTTTTTCCTTGTGTTATGACAAATCTTTGGGCATCTCTTTTAAGAGCCTCTCTGGCTTCCATTAGATCATCTTTGCCGGTATAAATTTTTGCTTCGTGTTCATTGCAAAAAAGTAAATCCACTGAAGCCCCGATAACCTCTTGAAAATGTGCTTTAAAACCCTCGACGATGGAGGGGTCGGAAAGAGTTAGTGCAATTTTAGAACCATTTTTTTGGGCAATCTTTTTTGTATGCTTCATTGCCTCACGTCCCGGCTCTGAAGCAATAAGATATCCTTCGATATATACAAATTCCGATTCCCGAATTGCCACTTCATCTACCTCATTGGTGGAAAGTTTAGAGGTAATACCAAGAAAACTGTTCATTGTTCGCTCGGCATCTTCCGTAATCATCACCAGGCATTTCCCGGTAATCCCCTCTTCCTGTTCTTGACGATCATAATTGGTGTCGATACCGGCCTCTTTCATATCATTTAAATAGGCATTTCCGAAGCGATCATTTGCCACTTTACATGAGTAGAACGCTTTCCCACCAAACTGACTCACTGCAAATATGGTATTCGCCGCTGATCCTCCCGGTTTAAAAACAGCCTCCTGGTGATTTATGGCATCCATAAGCCGGGACTGCATCTCTTCATTTACCAAAGTCATAACCCCTTTTTTGACCTCATGCTTATCAAGAAACTCATCGTCAACCCTATATTCAATATCAACCAGTGCATTCCCTATGCCGTAAACGTGATATTTCTTACTCATTCGATAATCCTTACTAATTTAATTCAATCTTACAAGCCGGTAAAAGTACGAACTATGGATGGGTGAAAAAAGGACAATCCTTATAAATACAAAAGGCATCTGCCCTTTCAAACAGATGCCTGTGTAACCATTATAAATTAATTAGTTATGGGCAACGGGGTCTGGATCCCCATCCGGATCCCCACTGGCGTATCCATCTGCAGATAGATTTCCATTGGTAACCAGCAATAACCCTGTTACATGTGGAGTTGCCATCGAGGTACCGCTAATCGTATTTGTGCCACCATCTTTCCACAGAGAAAGAACATCAACACCGGGAGCGGCAAATTCAACAGGGGGCGCTGTAGGACCGGAATAGTTCGAGAAAGAAGCAAATGTATCACTGTCGTCAACGGCTGAAACAGTCCAAACATTATTGTATTCAACTCGTGCAGGAGAATAATTATTGGCATCATCACCGTCATTGCCAGCCGCAACAGCAAAAAGTACGCCGGCATCTGCTGCATTCCGTACAGCATCATCGACGGCCTGAGAAGTGCCCCCGCCCAAACTCATGTTGGCCGCATCTCCGGGTGAAGCATGAGCCGCTACATAATCGATTCCGGCAATAACATCAGAGTAAGAGCCGCTTCCACGGCTATCAAGAACTTTTACGGCAACAACGGTAGCCCCCGCAGCTACACCAACAACATCTATATCATTATCAATTGCAGCAATCGTACCGGCAACATGGGTTCCGTGGCCATTTCCATCGTCAGCCGATTTGGAATCCTTTCCTTTAGACACGAAAGTTGCACTTCGAGATACATCTACATTCAGATCGGGATGATCTAAATCAATACCTGTGTCAATAATCCAAGCAGTCCCGTTACTGGCAGTAGGACCACCTACCCGGGTAATTCCCCAGGGCGTCGTTTGTCCGGCAGCACCTCCACCACCTCCATTACAAGGATTGGTCGGCGTACCGCAAGGGGGCGACAAAATCATCATGCGGTCTTGTTCTATATAACTAATACGGTCATCATTGCGCAAACTGGCTACTATAGACCCATCAAGTTTCGCTGCAAAACCTTTGAGAGCTATATTATAATTACTAATTACATCCGTATCAGGAATCTTATAATCGGACAGTACACTATTTCTAATGGCCTTTACAGCCTCGACATCAGTAATAGCTTTACCTTTGGAATCATTATCATTGAAAACAACGATATATTGTCCTTCTATAGGTTGGCCGGATTCAGGAGATACCTTTTTCGTATCGGGTTTAGTTTGATTCACGTTCGTTGTCGGTTGATCACAAGCGTATAATCCCAATATCGCTAGTGTCACCGTCAATATTAACTTGCTCAGTGAATTTCGCATAGATATACCTCTTTTAATTAAAAATTATTCTCTAGCTGGTGACAGGTAAAACCAGTTAAAAGAAGTGCCTAAAGGAAGAGCAACTAACTTTATCTGTCCCAAAGAATACAAGAGCTCAAAAAATAATGATGTTACAGAAAAGTAAATCAGAAAGATTAAAAGATCTTATTTTTTCCTTCATTTGGCTTAAACTTCCTCTTTTTTTTAGCCATTTGGCAAAATTCATATCCTCAACAGGAAAACATCAGCCCGATTGGTTCATGAATGATAGAAGGGGGATTTGCGAACGTGCCGCCGTCCGGTCACTTCGCTTGCAGCGATTCTCGTCGGGTTCATATAATCCAAAAATGATCTCGTTGCCGGCTTATTTATTTTATATTTTGGGAAATGACCCTGGTGAAGAATTCATACTATTAGATAATGAATTGTGTTATTCTTAAGAATATATGACTGATCTGATAACATTTTTAACAAGACGGCTGAGCCATGGCTTACCGGGACGCCCATCCCAAATAAAAATGGCTCCAAAACCGGTTTCCGGTGGACAGGCACGCAAAATGGAAGCTCCTGAACACGCTCACCAAAGCAGTGTTCTGGTATTGCTTTTTCCTAATCATGAAAATAAAATTGAACTCACACTCACATTACGAAGCAATGACATCGATCACGGAGGTCAGATCAGTTTTCCCGGGGGACGAGCAGAAGAAGGAGAAACAGCTGTAGAAACCGCACTTAGGGAAGCTCATGAAGAGATCGGTATTTGCAGCCAGGATGTATCTATCCTGGGTAAACTCAGCGAACTATATGTAAATCATTCCAATAATCGTGTGATACCTATTGTCGGGTTCATGGAGCAACGCCCGGAATTCAACGTAAACCCTGACGAAGTGGAGGAGATTTTTACAGTAGAACTGGATTCATTGCTGTTAAAGAAAAATTTGACGGTAGAGGATTGGGATTTGCGGTCACATACTTATAAAGTACCCTATTGGGACGTCCATCGCGTTCCGCTTTGGGGCGCTACGGCTATGATGCTCAGTGAGCTACTAGACCTTTACAGGGAATTTTTGAGAGAAATAGAGGAAAAGTGGCCTCCTGAAAAACATTAGTAATATGTAAAGATAGAAGATTTAACCTTCCAGCATTTCGACGGCTTCTTTTCCAATCTTTGAACCAATGGCAATTCCCATTCCACTCAAACCTGCAGCCACATACCGATGTTTATCCAATTGTTGAACAACCGGTGTTTTGGTTTCCGTGAATCCCATGATACCCGACCACTGCTTTTCGATCCTCCAGCCGGCAGGCAGTTGCAAAACATCTGACACAAACTTCACCAAATGGCTTTTAATTCTTTCATTAGTCCCAAACTGATCGGTTTCTTCCCCTTCTTTGTCCAGATTTCTGGCCCCGCCGATTAAAAGACGCTTTCCTAAATTCCGAAAATAAATATAGCCGCGATCATGGTGAAAGATCCCCTTCCAGGGCATTTCTTTCAATTCGTTCGTCACAAATACAAATCCACGTGCCGGCCTGATATCCAACTCCGGCAACAGCCGCCGTACAAAACCATTTGCAGCAAAAAGTACTTTTTGTGCCTGCAACCGGAAGCCGCCGGAAACAGTAACATACCCCTCACTATCAGCATTTTCGACAATGCTATTCCACTTTAAATCAACACCCGCATGAAAAACCTTTTGAACCAGTACCTGCATCATCTTGCCGGGATGCAGTGCTCCTTCCAGCCTATTACGAATAACAGGGTATCCTTCCAGTTCACCCCTGGAATACACATCATACTGATTAATTAACTCCTGCATCCAAGCATTAAACCGGGCAATCTCTTCAGCTGACTGTTCGAACTTCTCCCGGGAGGTAAACAACTCATATCCCCCACAGTGTTCATAGCCGATAGCTTCTTCGCCGAGCGTCTTTTTGAGCAGTTCGAGTCCATAATACCGACGGGCTATTCGCTTTTTAATATTTTCCTCCGCTTCTTTATCGAGGTCCGCCATGTGTTCGCTGATCGATCCCACACATGCAAACCCAGCATTACGGGTACTGGCGCCCTGGGGTAGAAATCCCCTTTCCAACACTGCTACACGAGCTCCCGGGTGCTCTTGCTTATAAAACAGGGCCGTCGTTAATCCTACTATTCCTGCCCCAACAATAATGAGGTCGTATGGTTTTAGAAAGGAATCATCTTCCCAAAAAGAGGACTGATAATTTGATTTCATCATATAGTGCTTTAAAAAATTAAAAACAGGTCAATTCCGAATTATTTTTCCGGGATGGGTTGAAATACCAGGGAAGTCATCAATGCAATACCGGTATCAAAACAATCTTCATCAATATTGTACTTCGGATGATGCCAGGTATACGTCGAACCGGTTTCTTTCCTTCCGCTCCCAAGAAAGAAAAAGACACCCGGGAAGTGTTGCTGATAAAAGGCAAAATCTTCCCCGGCCATAATGGGGTCATCCATTAACTCAATATTTTCGCTTCCAAGAAGTTCACCTGCGGTGTCAATAACCAGGTCCGTCGCCCAATCTGTGTTTATCACGGCAGGATAACCATAATTAAATTCATAGTTGTAACGGCCGCCAAAACCCTCGGTGATTCCTTGTACCAGCTTCTCGATTCGACCCTTTATCATCTCGGCAGTTTCTCTGGAAAATGTGCGAACCGTTCCCAGCATCTCCACCTTCTCCGGTATAATGTTATGGGCCGATCCTCCCCATATTTTACCTACAGTTACTACGGCCGGTTCAGTCGGGTTAACATTCCTGCTGACAATGGTCTGCAGTTGACTTACCAATTCACCGGCCATCACGATGGGGTCGACTGCTTTATGCGGATATGCTGCATGGCCTCCCTGTCCAAAAATTTCGATCTTAAATTCATCCGGACGAGCCATCATCGGGCCTTTTCGAATTGTAATTTTCCCAGGGGACAGGTTCGGGTTTGAGTGCAAACCATAAATTACATCAACTCCTTTCTCCTGAAGATATCCCGTCTCACACAACAATCGCCCGCCCCCCGGCAATTTTTCTTCAGCCGGCTGAAAAACCAAAAGAACCGTCCCCTCAATTTCGTCTCGCAGACCACTCAGGATTTTAGCGACTCCCAGCAAGTTTGCGGTATGGCTATCATGCCCGCAGCAATGTGCCACCCCTTCATTTTCAGATATAAAATCTTTTTTATGATCACCTTCCTCCAGGATAGGCAAGGCATCGATATCGGCACGCAAGGCAATAACACGATCCGAATCTTTTCCTCCCTCAATAATTCCGATACACCCGGTATCCAGGGGACGATCAACTTTTATGGCAAGTTCTTCGAGCTTTTCGATAATAAATTCGGTGGTTTCAAACTCCTGAAAACTCAGTTCCGGATGTCGATGCAGATGTCGACGGTAACTGACCACCTCTTTATGCTGATCTTTCGCCTTTGCCCTAATTTTGCTTAATTCCATATCATTTTTACGTTATTTAAGAGGTAACTCTTATTCAAAAACTGAAAATAGTAATTTTACTTGAAGTCAATGAGCTTAATTTGCAACATATTTTGGAGAAAGCCGTAAAGTTCCATGCTTACTAAAGATTTCGAAATCATCCGTTATAACTCATGAGTACACCTAAAATATCTTGGGAAATTGTGTTGGCCGGTCTCACTTTTGCAGGCATCGGTATTTACCTTTTAAATCATAGTTCATCATCAAAAAGAAAGATACCAGAAGCGAAAGTATGGCATACCGAACAAACGGCCCCGACGCCTCCGAAAGAACCTTCCCTGCCCGGCGCCATTGTTATAGATCTGAAGAACCTTGAAAGCCTCAAGAACCTGGAAGATCTCAAAAAGCTCAAAAAGCTTGATAAACTCCAGGATCTTGAAATCAAGCTGAAGAATCTTGATAAAATTATTAAAGAACATACGCAACAGGCCCAAACCCAAGAAAGCGTCGACCAGAGCCTCCAACAGCTCGAAACCGAACTCCAAAAAATTGGCGGAACTGATTTCCAGGTAAAACTGGAAAATCAAAAAGTTTACATCAACAAAGACTATAATGTAGATGAGGCCAAGTGGACAGAAGTTAGTCCCGGCGTCTATGTATTCCGAGAATCTATCCCCGCCACCGGTTTAAAAAAGTTGAATCTGAACCTCGGCTTTGGAAATATTGACATCGTTGGAAATGATTCAAAAGATGCTGAAGTAACACTTCGGGCAACTGGCGATTTGGATGATCCAGCCGCTTTTTCGAAGAAATTTGTGATCCAAAAAAAACTGGATGCCTCTAATGCTAAATTTGAAGTTCACTCTTCCGGGAAAACCGATCTTTCTAGCCAGGTTAACCTTGAAGCAACTCTCACACTCCCCAAGAGTATCCAAGTTTATGCTCAAACATCCGGAGGACACATTAACGCAGACAACCTTTCAAACAGCCAGGTTCTTAAAACAGCTGGCGGACATATTTCACTGGATGAGCTAAAAGGGAATATCGTTGCTCAAACCGAAGGCGGACACATAACCTGCAATCAACTTTCAGGCGATATCCAATTATCAACGGGTGGAGGCCATATTAAAGTAGATGCCTTCGAAGGGTCTTTAAATGCAAAAACAGCCGGCGGACATATCGAAATCCTGGGAGGCCAGGGCAATGTCGTTGCCAAAACTTCCGGGGGAAATATATCCGCAACAATGTCGAATGTTGACGGACCTTTAAAATTTTCAACTTCCGCCGGTAATATAACACTATTCCTGCCACAGGATATTTCTGCCAATCTTGAAGCCACAGGCTCAATAGTACATTTGGCTGATGCATTTAATTTTAAGGGGGAAAAACAAAAGAACAAAGTCACCGGAACCATAAACGATGGGAGCATCCCTCTTGTTGTCGATTGCGGATATGGCAATGTAAATATCGACCCAAAACAGTAATGCCCCGAAAGGAAAACGATGTAAAAAACGAGCTTGTCTTAACCCGCGACGGCTCTCATACCGTTTATTCTTCCCTTTTTGATCAGCATTATCACAATCCCAATGGTGCCGTAGCGGAGAACCGATACGTCTTTTTTGAACAAAACGGCCTGCTAAATAATCTAAGAGGGAATTCAAATATCAATATTCTTGAGATAGGCTTTGGCACAGGTCTTAACCTGCTGTTGCTTTTGGATTATTATGTGGAACACAGCTGCAAAAACAAGATCAACTTTTACTCGGTAGAGGGATTTCCCCTTTCCCCCGATACCGCAGCACATTTAAACTTTAGGGAACATGTCAAACATCCCGGCCTCATCTCTGGTGTAACAGAAATATTCAGTGATCTTTCAGAGGGGATGAACCGTTTCAACTTTCTTAAAGATATTTCAGTCCACATTTATTATGGGATGTTTAACGATTTTAAAATCGATGACATACGGGCAGATTATATTTTTCATGATGCTTTTTCCCCTGATGTAAATCCGGAGCTGTGGACCGGCGAAGTGTTCAAAAGAATAAAGCAGATGAGTGCCCAAGATGTCATGCTGTCCACTTATTGTGCGGCTTCCAGGGCACGTGGAGCACTGGCATGGGCCGGATGGAAAATAGCCCGTGCTCAGGGAGCACTCGGCAAACGCGAGATGACGCTCGCAGCCCTCGATACCGGTCGACTGGGAGAACTAAAGCGCGTTAATGAAGAACGTCTGGCCCGCCGATATCAAGAAGGAGACTTTTAGTGTTCTGAGTCATGAGTAGTGGGTCACGAGTTATGACTTATTAAGCTATTATTATTCATGCTACAAGTTGCAAACTTGCCGCATAATAATTGTTATTTATTTATATAATGACCACTCCAACTACCATCCCGCAAGTTTGTAACTTGTGGGATGTGTAAAGCCTCACTCTTAATCTTGAAACCTACGCAGCAGCCGTCCCAAAAATTTGTTCGAATATACCTTGTTGATGTGATTCATATCCGCAAGGATGACCAGCCGATCCCGGCTTCTGGAAAAAGCAACGTTGAGTAATCGGGGAACGGCAAGCCCGTTTTTTTCCTCATCAAAGGGCCGGACCGAATAATGTCGTCTTCGCCCGTACTGTTGTTCCCCACTCATCACCGTATCAAAGATGATAACATTCTTTTCTCGTCCCTGAAAGGTATGAATCGTCCCCACTTCGATCATCCCAAGATCCTGCTCAAAAAGCGCACGACGTACGTCATACACCGTACTGCGAAAAGGCACGATAATCCCGATTTCGTCCACGGGCACATGATTTTTCAGTATCAGTCGTTTTAGCATCTTAACCAGGATTAGCGTATGAACCTCATTAACCGGACTGAATCCCTTCCCTTCATCCTTTTGTGTAAGTATTGGCCCGTATTTCCAGCTGTCAATTACATTTACGGTAGGCACATTTTTCTCATTGGTGACCCCTTGGCCCGTTTCGTCACCCGTTTGTGCAGTTTTCAAACGTCCTTCATAAAAAACGGAGCTAAGCACTTTGGCCAGATCCTCATTCAGCCGGTACTGGGTATCAAAGAAAGTGGTCAGGGGACGATTTTTGTCATGCCAGGCAAATAATTCTTCCGTAGTGTCTGCCTTCGAAACAAAAGTAAAAATATCCTCTTCCAGAAATTTTCGGGCTTGGGCATCATCCGTCAGCGCAATAGGCGGCAGCTGCATGGGATCACCGACAACCACAATATGCGATTTCGCCTTCGCCGCCAGCACCATCAAATACGGAAGATTCGCCATTGAAGCCTCATCGATCACCACCGCATCAAACTGCTGACCATCAAATAAATCGGAAGTACAAACTTTTGCCAGGGTCGTAGCTACCAACTGTATTCGTTCCAGCTCGATACGCTCGTTGACCGTGATCATCCGTTCTATTTTATCTTCGAGGGCTGCCTCCCCGCCATGCTCATCGATACGCTCCCCAAGCATATTGATTCGTTCATCAAGTTCTTCGGGGACCGATTCTCCGTACTCCATCAGGTTGTCAATCTCTTTCTGCAACTTCTGATATTCGCCCAAAAGGTTCGAAAGGTTTCCGGCCTTCTCTTTCTGGCTGCGCTCTTTTTCGGCTACATACTGTTCAAAAAGCACCTGTTCCAGCCGTTCGCTTTCCAGCGCCATTTCCCCGAAGCGCGTCACTTCTTTTTCAAAATGCTCTTTTTCCACCGACGTAAGGGCTTGCAAGGCACTCAGCAATCCAACATCCACCGCACGATTCGTATTGGCCGCAAACAGCACCCGCTTCCCTTTGACCAGGTAATTGGCAATCATAAATCCCAGTGTGGACGTCTTCCCCGTGCCCGGAGGACCCCAGACATACAGCACATCATTTTGGAGACATTTTACAAGCGATTCATGCTGGGCCTTATTTCGCCGGCTGTCATCCAATACACGCGTGTCTTCGTCATCCTGATGATGCTTCTTGGGATCCGGATAAAAGAGCTGCCCCATCCGCTCCCGCGCATCTTTCTGATCAGAATCCAGCAGTTTTTCCAGTTCATTTCGGAGCTTTCGGAGCACGAAATCATTTTCCCATTCCACATGCACCTTGGACAAATTAGCTCCAAAATTATGCGGGAAATGCAACACCACTTTTTTATCATCTACCTCTACAGGATACAATTCAAGATCATCTTCATAATCCTCCATCTCTCCTTTGATGGCCTCGGCAAAACGCAACGATGTATTTTGCGATTCAAATTCGTAATAAAATGTATTGGGAGGATGATTCTCGCGCCGTTTCCCATCAAAAAGTACATCCTGGGCAGGCTTTTCGCGCACCATTTCAATCTCAGCCTTCACGGCCTCCAGCGCCCGATTGATGAGTTTTTTTATCTTTTTATTGGTCAAACTACAGGTTACAGGTTACAGGTTACAGGTTACAGGTTACAGGTTACAGGTTACAGGTTACAGGTTACAGGTTACAGGTAGGCTCTTGGTTTTAAACAATGATGTCAAATTTATTTACGTCTTATATTTCACTTCTGCCGTCTTCTTTTCACTTATACAAATCATCGATATCTGCATTAGTTAATTCAATCATCAGCTGGCTCACTTTTTTCGTAACAGCTTCAAAATAGGCTTTTCCTTTTTCGGCTGTGGCCTGCCGGGGATCTCCGACTCCGGTATCTTCCGTGACCTTCGACCAACTGCGTTCGGCCCATGCCCAACTTTCGTTGAGAGCCTCGATCTTAAACTCTTTGGCACTGCCATCCCCGGCCTCATCTAACGGACGCACTAATTCAGGACGCAGATGCATAATCAGGCTGGTCTCCATCTCATCGGCATGATCCCCGTTGGGATGATCAAAAAATTCGCTCTTGTCCAGCGATTGAAACCAGTTACAAAAGCTGATAAACATATCCGGATAACGGACACCCAGCTCTCGAATGATCGGCTTAAAATTGTTACCGCCGTGACTGTTCAAAATCAACAGCTTGCGAATATTCTGCCGGTTCAGTACCTCAATAATATCATTTAATACGGCAGCTTGCGTGCTAGGATGCATGTTTATGTCAAGGTTAATATCCGTCTGACCACTATTGACTCCAAACGGAATTGTAGGCAGAATCATGAGTTTCGCGCCGGCCTCCCATGCCAACCTTCCGGCTTCCACTGCGATGCTGGTCCCCTCAATAACATCCGTAGCATACGGCAGGTGATAGTTATGCGCTTCCGTCGCCCCCCAGGGCAGCACGGCAAGTTCTACTTCCTGCTCTTTAATCGATTTCCAGTTGCTTTCCGCCAGGATGTATGGTCGCATTATTCTCAATATTTAAAATCTTTCAACATTTCACTCTTTCAAAAAAATGTTAAACGTGAGACGTGAAACAAATCGTTTTCCGTCTGCCGTCTCACCTTTCCCTTTTTGCCTACTGGTCCCACAGCTCTGCCCGAATGGTATCGGCACTGCGTTCAGCAATCCGGTATTCTAACTTAATCCGCCGGCGTTCAGGAATTTTTTGCTCTACTAATTTAGCGCTCTCCGATGTGTAAAGAATCAAATCCGTTTCCCGGACAAACAAAGGAAGTGAGCTGCCATAAGTGGCCCCAGCCACAAACGATCCGCCAAACTTAATGCTCACTTTAAGTTCATCAATAATTTTGGGAATTGTTTTATCCTCGGCCGTCACCAACCCGATAGTATCTATACCCGCCCGATCCACAATTGAGAGTAAAGTATCAGGATTTATACTGTAGACAATAGGTAACAAGCGCCCTTTCTCCGCAAAATCCCGAAACCTGTTCACCAACTGAATAGGCACAAATAAGGCATCATATTTAACCGTTTCATTGTATTGATTGGCATTCAATACCTTACTCCGAACCCCCACCTCATTCTTTATGGCTTCTGATATCATCTTTCCCAACTCGTCCGTCTCCCCGATACTTGCGCACGTCTCGATGCGATCGGGCCACTCCATATAACTCAGCTGCTCCTGGAACAGCTCATCAATCTCGGATTCATCCAGCCCATAACCAATCAACTCTTCCAACAATTTTCGCATCTTCTCAGCACCCACCTCCAGGCGATCGCTCTTGTCCAAATTGGTATTCTGTCGCTCGACGATGAAGCCTTTTCCCTGCTCCCCCCGGATCAACCCTTCATCAGCCAAAATGTGGTACGCTTTGCGAACAGTATGAAAACTGGACTCCAGCTGTTGGCCCAGGGCCCGGGTTGACGGCAACGTTTCCCCCACCTGGAACTGCTTAGTGGCAATCATCAGGCGGATACGATCAGCGATATATTTAGCAGAGGTCTTCAACCGGCTTTTTTTGATCTTTGAATTCGTTTCAAAAGATAGGTGTTTCAATACTCTTTCTCATGATGATTTCATTATTCAGTCTGAACTTCGTAATCGACTAACGCTCAAGAATTCTACTTGCTGATAACATGTCGTCCTCCCGCATCTATCGCTTCTCTACCAATTTCTTCAACTCCGAGACCAGCATCAGCGATTCGATGGGCGTCATCCGGTTGGGATCGCAGGCCTCCAGCTTGTCGATAAGCTGTTCCACATGGGGATCCAGCTGTGTCTGGAACAGCGACATCTGCTCGATCTCTTCCTGTTTCTCCATCTCCTGGGCCGCCTTCTTTACCGCTGCTTTCTTTTTCTTAGCCCCTTCTTCCAGCGTGCCGTTGCTGTCGGTAATATCCAGACTGTGGTTTTCCAGATTCGATAGAATCTCCTTGGCGCGCTCTATCACGATAGAGGGCAAGCCCGCCATATCCGCTACCTGAATACCATAACTGTGATCCGCGCCCCCGCGCACCAGCTTGCGCAGGAAGATCACCTTTCCGTCGTGCTCTTTCACCGATACATTATAGTTGACGATATGCTCGTACATATTTTGGAGCTCATTCAGCTCGTGGTAGTGCGTAGCAAACAGCGTCTTGGCGGCCACCGAGGGCTGGTTGTGCAGATATTCGGCCAGCGCCCAGGCAATGCTGAGTCCGTCGAAGGTGCTGGTGCCCCGCCCTACTTCATCCAGCAGAATCAGGGAATTACGCGTGGCATTGTTGAGTATATTGGCAGCTTCATTCATCTCAACCAGAAAAGTACTTTCGCCCGCTGCAAGATTATCGGAAGCCCCAACACGGGTAAAAATCTTATCCACTAAACCAATATGCGCTTCCTCGGCCGGAACAAAGCAACCGATCTGTGCCAGCAACACGATCAGCCCCATCTGGCGCAAGATGATACTCTTCCCTGCCATATTCGGCCCTGTTATGATGAGTATCTGCTCATCTTCATTTTCCAGGTGAATATCATTTGGAATAAATGGATCTCCCGGCGGCAGCGTCTTTTCCACGACCGGGTGTCGCCCCTTTTTAATATCTAGTTTCTGATCGTCGGCAATGGCCGGCTTGCAGTAGTTGTTACGATACGCCACCTCGGCGAAACTCTGGAGGCAATCGAGCTCGGCAATAGCCTGTGCAATCTGCTGAATCTCTTCGGCATAATCTGCTACTTCAATGCGCAGATCTTCAAAAAGCTCATACTCCAGCATCTTGCTCTGTTCTTCGGAAGAAAGAATTTTTTCTTCCACCTCTTTGAGCTCTGGTGTAATATACCGCTCGGAATTTACCAGTGTCTGCTTGCGGATAAAATGCTCGGGGACTTTGTCAGCATGGGTGTTGGTCACTTCGATATAATAGCCATACACTTTATTATAGCCGATTTTCAGTGAACTAATGCCCGTCTCATTGGCCAACTCCTCCTTGATATCAGCGATATAATCCTTACCGTTGCGGGCTATATTACGCAGCTCGTCCAGTTCCTCATTAAAACCATCCTTAAAAATACCCCCGTCTCGCACACTGGCCGGCGGATCCTCCGCAATGGCTTCTTCAATTTTTTCCTGCAACTCAATCAAAAGCTTTAATTGTCCAAGTATCTCCTGCAGCAGCGATTCTTCAAGCTGGTTGAATTGCATCTTAAGGCGCGGCACCTGGGCCAGCGACTGCTTAAGCTGTACCAAGTCGCGCGCATTCGCACGCCCTACACAAATGCGCGAAATCAGGCGCTCCATATCCCCTACCTGGTCCAGCTCTTCGCGCAGGTTTTCGCGCACTTCATGATTTACATTCAACGCTTCAACCGCATTCAATCGCTTTCGAATCGGTGTCATCCGCTTCAGGGGACGCATGATCCACTTGCGCAATAATCGCCCCCCCATAGCTGTACACGTGTCATCCAGAATGGAAATCAGCGTCCCTTCATTATTCCCATCCTCCTGGATGGTTGTCACCAATTCAAGATTACGCTTGGTTGAACCATCCAGCGACATGAATTCGTTGTTTTCAAACGACTGCAACCGTTTGATATGCCCCAAAGAAGCTTTTTGGGTCTCCTGGATATAATGCATCAGCGCCCCTGCAGCCACCTGGGCTACACCTTGGTCTTCGACCCCAAAACCTTTCAGTGAATGCGTTTCAAAATGGTCGGTAAGCAAATTATAGCCGTAATCCCCCTCATAGACCCACTCCTCAATAAAAGTGAGATTATAGTCCATAAGCTGCTCCGGCACATTATTTTTCCATTTCTGAGAAAGCAGCAACTCTGCAGGAGAGACGGATTGCAGGAGGTCATTGAGTTGCTTTTTAGGGACTTGACTCAGGGCGAACTCCCCCGTCGAAACATCCGCAAAGGCAACACCGGCTGTGTTCCCATCCCAATATACAGCGGCTGCATAGTTATTACGCTTGTGCTCCAATAGCTTTTCCGACATCGTCACCCCGGGGGTGGTAATCTCTGTCACTTCCCGGGATACAATTTTACGTCCTGCCTTTTTGGCTTCTGACGGATCCTCAACCTGCTCGCACACCGCAACACGATACCCTTTTTTAACCAACTTGGGCAAATAAGTATCCAATGCATGATAAGGAAACCCGGCCAGCGGCGTCTGGTCTCCTCCATTATTTCGTTTTGTCAGTGTGATCCCGAGCTCCTCACTTACCAATTCGGCATCATCAGCAAAAGTCTCATAAAAATCACCTACCCGGAACAGCAACACTGCCCCCTCATGCTCTTCTTTGATTTCATGATACTGGCGCATCAGTGGAGTTAGTGATTTAGTCTTGGTACCCATCCCTAAACGGCTGTTTGTTCTTAAGATTTAATTTCATTAATAATAAATAATGCCGGCAATAATTTTGCTAGCATTAAAAAAATGAACAGAGTAACTTTAGCTGACTTACTAATAATCATTCATTCATAGTGCAGAAGTATAAGAATTTCTGGCGGCGCATCGTAACGTTGGTAAAAAAGAAGGATATTTTTTTTAATGCTTCTGCTATAACTTTCAACCTTTTCATTTGCGCTATCCCTTTCACGTTACTGCTGATCTCTATCATTGGGTATGTTCTTTCCTATGATAAGGCTTTTAATGAAATACTCCGATACGGTCATGAGCTCTTTCCCAGTTTTACTTACGAATCACGCTCGGGAGACGTTTTTCGAGGAGCCATTACGTTGGAGACTCTGTTGAATCCTCTTATTGGAGCCAGGCGTATTTTTGGTATAATCGGTATAATTATACTCGTATTCTTCTCACAGGGCCTTTTTCACACCATCAAACATGTTGTTTTTGACATCTTTGAGATCGAGGACCGTCGTCATCCTATCCTTGAATGGGTGTATAATTTCTTCACTTTTGGATTAGTCGGGGGCGTTTTTATTTTTTTCAGCCTTGCTATTTCGTTGGTGTCGCTTGTCTCTTTTGATCAATTTTCCTTGCCGTTTACCGACCTGGTAGTACAACTCAGCTGGATTTATGATGTGCTGAATATAGTGATTCCGACAGGATTCACCCTGGCATTATTTTATATCATCTTCCGTTATATCAGTGAAAAACGAATGCAGCGCCGGGTAGCATTGCTGGCCGCTGTGGTATATACCGTACTGTTCGACATTGCAAAATTTGCGGTCGGACATTATCTGGAATATGCTTTTCGTGCTTATCAATACTTTTACCAGGGATATGCTATCTTGGTAGTTATTGGAATCTGGGGATTTTATTCAGCCCTCCTTTTGGTAGTTAGTGCCATTATAGCACGTGCTTACCAGGAAACTTTTGTTAAGGAAAAGAAACTGCCCGATAATCCTTACACCGTGATATCCTGATATGCCGACCGCCAAGCTTTCTCATTCATTTTACCGGCGCCCCGATGTCGTATCCATTGCAAAGCAATTGTTGGGAAAAGTGTTATGTACGAAGATTGATGGAGAAAACATCTCGAGTGGCATGATTGTAGAAACCGAAGCCTACTGCGGCCGGAAGGATAAAGCTTCTCATGCCAATAACGGAACCCGCACCGACCGGACAGAAACGATGTATCAACCGGGAGGCCTCGCATATGTTTACCTGTGCTACGGAATCCACCATCTGTTCAATGTTGTCACCAATATAAAGGATCGCGCTGATGCTGTACTTATTCGTGCCGTTGAACCGATAGATGGTAAGGATATTATGCTACAACGACGAAATGCCGACAAAATAACTCCCTCCCTTACCGGCGGACCGGGGCGATTAACCCAGGCTCTGGGCATTACCACGGACTGGGATGCCACTGATCTCACCGGAGATATTATCTGGATTGAAGACCGGGGTATCACATTTTCGAAACAGGAAACTGTATCCACTGCCCGTATCGGCGTGGATTATGCGGGGGAGGATGCCAAGCGGCCTTGGAGATTTTATCTGAACGATAATGTATGGATCAGCCGAAAATAAAAAAGCCCAAGCCGAAAAAATCCGGTTGGGCCTTTAAAGGTGAACCTTCAAAAACTACTGCTGCATCGTATCACGAGCTATTTTCTGGAATCTTTTCATCATTTCCGGCTTGGTGCGAACGGCTCGACTGATAGCTTGAAAACGCTGCGGACTTAATCCATTATCCTGGATAATGCCCATCATTTGCTGTCGTGATTCCTGTTGCATTTTCATTAACTCAGGCTGCAGTTCTTTCATTGTTTCTTTCTCTTTATCTGTCATATTCAAAGAGTCAGCCATCTTGGGATTACGCTTACTCATCATAATCTGCTGAAATCGCTGTATATCCATGTCTTTTTCAGAAAGCAGAGAATCAATCGTCTGCTGAGACTGACGTTGAATGGTCTGAAACTGTTGGGTAACCTGTGCAAAACTCTGGAGCTCTTGATCTGTAATGCTATCCGCCTTGTTAGACTTCATTTGCTGGCCCTGGGCGAAAACCGAACTGGCAGCAAGAAAAAAGCCTAATGCTAATGCGACGGTGTATTTTGTTAACTTCATAAAAAATAGTTGTAATTTGGATTAGATAAACTTCTCATTATAAGGTTCGACCAATATATTGATTATTTGTTCCGATCTAAAACCACTGTTTTTAGCCCGGGAAGGGCTTCAGCTCATTAGACATAAAAAATATTAAACAGTATCATTATGTTATTCAGGGTTGCCCCTAATTCATTCACTAATCAAAATTATTTCCACAACTCTCCTTAATGAAGCCAAAGATCGCCATCATTGGTGCAACCTCCGGAATTGGTCGAGAACTCGTTCGACGGATGCATGCCCGCGGTTTTATCGTAGGTGCAACCGGCCGACGTATGGAGAGGCTCAGGGAACTTCAGGTAGAGTTGGAAACAAACATACATATCGAATATATGGATGTAACTGAGCTTCAAAATGCGATGGATCAGCTCGATCAATTGATCATTAAGATGGGGGGGGCTGGACCTTATTGTACTGAATGCCGGCGTTTC
>JASFMR010000006.1:0-56762 GCA_050117475.1 Balneolaceae bacterium
GAACAAATAAAAAAAGCCCGGTTACCGGGCTTTTTCCAATTTAACAACAAGCGGATTCCTCTTCAGAATAGGTTTCGCTTTCTCCAAAAGTATAGAAGGCCTCCCAGTCAACGCCTTGAGGATCCGTGATCCATGTTTTATCGGAATTTGCATAGCAACAGGTGGTGTTACCTTCCTCCCTGGCTAAACCTTTAGCGCGGCCAATATGGGCACGCAACTCGTCTAGCTCTTTATCTGACTCGGCCTGGATTCCGAGGTGCTCAATTCCTTTTGTACCAGCACGCTCGGCAATAGAAAAATTAACCCGGGGATCGTCCAACATCCATTTAGCATAGTCCTTTTTTTGAACGGTGGGCTCTGCCCCGAAAAGCGTACGATAAAATTCTATAGATTCACTAAGATTTTTAACTTTCAACATAACGTGCATACGTTTCATAATAGAACTCCTTACAGGTTTTTGGTTTGATTAATAATTAACCATTCACTCCTGTAGTCGAACTACTCGGCAAAAAGACGCAAAATTAACCAACAATTTTCTCATACTGCCTTGAGCCCAAAGAAACAGGATGGATTTTCAGCAATCGTCACAGTTATCCTGCTCAATTTTCCGATATGCAATTGCTCGTCCTTCTTTACCGAATTCGACTTTGCAGCAAGCCGCCAGTACTTCTCCAAGTTTTTCCCGAGCTCGTTGCACCCTTGATTTTGCTCCGGACAGGGACAAGCCCAAATGATCTGCTACCTGTTGCTGAGTTTTTCCTTCCACATCAGCCATTTTAAGAGGATGGCCATACTTTTCCGGTAGTTCGTCAATCATTGGAATCAACCAGGAGAGTACCTCTTCATGCACATCATGTGAACCCTCAAATTCATTTAAATTTGGAATAGGTTCGTTGACATTTCTGCTCTCGACATCACTGCCTAAAGGAAGTTCTTTATCCCTGCCTTTTGCTCGATAATAGTCCGCAATCGTTCTGCGAGCAATTGCAAAAACCCATGACTGAATCCGATCCTTCTTTCTTAACTTGCCAATACCCTGGTGGATACGCACAAAGATTTCCTGAATCACATCTTCGGATTCCGCGTCATCAGAAATCTTTGTGCGGACAAAGGCCCGCACATGATCGCTGAATTCCCGCCAAAGTCTTTCGGTATTCAAAGGCTTTTCAGGCATTTTTAATTGTTTTCCCGTTAGGCTACTTGTTATTTAGGTATTTCGTATTGCCTTAATCCGTTGCAAGACTGTTGGATGCGAATAGTTCAGAAATACATAAAACGGATGTGGTGTCAGGTTTGACAAATTATCCTTTGAGAGCTTCTTTAACGCCGCAATCATCGGTTCTTTTTCATAAGTCAATGAAGCGAAAGCGTCAGCCTCAAATTCATATCTCCTCGAAAGAATTTGCATAAATAAAGATACGATCATATCAATAGGAGCATACAGCATTCCAAAGAAAATAAGCCCGGCATAAACAGACGACTGTTGCATATAAAATGCCTCATACAAGCCCTGTGAATTCAAAAAAATGGATAACAGAAAAAACATGATCCCTGTTTGTACAATGCTGATAATCATATTTTTGATGATATGCTTCTTCTTGTAATGTCCGATTTCGTGGGCTAACACAGCTACCAGCTCATCTTCGCTATGATTGTTGATAAGTGTATCATATAAGGCAATACGCTTAGTTTTTCCAAAACCGGTAAAAAAGGCATTTGATTTACTGCTCCGCTTCGAACCGTCCATCACATAAATACCTTCCAGCTTAAAATTTACCTTATCCGCATACTCCCGGATCTTCTGGCGAAGGTCCCCTTCCTCGAGCGGTTCAAATTTATTGAAAAGCGGCATTATCCAGGTCGGGGCCACAAACTGAATAAAGAGTGTAAAAATGGTTACAGCCCCCCAAGCATACAACCAGGCATACTGATCAATGAAGGTAAAAAAGGCCAATATCCCTGCCAGCAACGGTCCACCGAGAGCAATTCCCAATCCCAAACCTTTCAACAGATCCAGCACAAATGTTTTTAACGTTGTCTTATTAAAACCGAATTTTTCTTCAATTACAAAAGTGGAATAGATGCTGAATGGAAGGGATACAATACTTCGGCCCAATATGAGAATGCCGATATAAACCAAGCCGGTCCAGATAACTCCCAAATGCCAGCTTCTGACGATCTGGTCCAACCAATTGAAACCACCGGCAAACCAAAAGAAAAGAAGCAAAGAAAGATTAAAAAGTGATGTCAGGATACCGAATTTGGTACGAACCTTCGTGTATGCCTGAGACTTGTCGTACGTCTCTTCATCATAAACATCGCTGAATTCTTCAGGCAGTCCCTTGTCTAGCGAATTAATATTATAAAAATCAGCTACCAGGTTGAGGATAAAATCAATCCCCAACGTAACAAGGATTATGATGCCAAAAATATTCATATGCACTTAATATTTAGTATTTATTAACGGCTAAAAATAATTCTAAATTATTCCATTCCAAACCAATGGATTTAAACGGTCTATATATTAATAATATCCTAAGTTCGGCGATTAATTCAGGATGACATTGAGAGCTGTCGACAACTTGGTGACTCTTTATGCACTTCTTGTTGTAACTTTGTGGAACAGCCTTGGTTACTTAACATAAACAACTATATCTCTTCCCCCTTTTCAAAAACCTTGACGGCAGTCCAAATCAAGAGAAAGCCCAGAAAGAACAGAACCATAACCGATAGCCATTCCGGATAATAGAATGTCCCCATGATGGAACCCCGCATCAGGTCAACACCATAAGCCACTGGATCCACATAGGAAAGCGCTTGCAGCCAATCGGGAGCCGTATTTAATGGATAGAGCGCGCCGGAAAGAAAAAACATGGGAAGCAACACGGCATTGAGTACCACGGGAAATACTTCGGTAGAGCTAAAATTTGTTGCCACTGCAACCCCCATTGCCGAGAATACCAATCCGCTCAAAATCATAAATATCACAAACAAAAGAATTTGTAAGGGGCCAAAATAAATGCCGATCAGTGGAGCGAAGATGAGAAGCAAAATACCTTGGGCCATCGCCTGTATCGCTCCAGAACAAACCTTGCCTACCGCCACAGAGGGCCGTGAGACCGGGGCAACCAATACAGCTTTCAGGAAACCTGTTTCGCGGTCGAATACTATACTTATTGCCGAAAAAGTAGCCGTAAATAACAATGATAATGCCACAACACCGGGAAAAATATATTTTAAATATTCCCCGCCACCAATTCGGGTAGCAGCACCGATACCTGATCCCAACAAAAACAAATACAACAGCGGCTGCGCCAAACCACTGACCAACCGAAAGGGTTCCGCCCAGATACGTTTTAAATCCCTTAGTATAACTGCCCAAAAACCTTGCACTATTTCACCCATTCATTTTTTGTGGATTCCAGTTCTTCGACTTCCCCGCTCTTCAGGCTCCGTCCGGTTAACTTAAGAAATACGTCTTCGAGACTAGGCTGACGTATTTCGACACGGGCCACCTTCTGATCTATATTTTCCAGTATAGAAGGCAGTAAACTAGACGGGTCATTGGAAACGATGAACAATCCCTCGCTGCTGTTTTCTGCCTCCAGTCCTTCTTGTTTGAGCCAATTCAGAACCACCTCGTTATCTTCAGTGTCCATTCTTATAAGGCCGCCTCCCACTCTTTCTTTAAGAGCCCGTGGTGTATCCACTGCCATAATATTGCCTTCATCAATGAGTGCAATCCGGTCAGCCACTTCGGCCTCTTCCATATAGTGTGTTGTCAGAAAGATGGTACTTCCTTTTTGAGATAGTTTTTTTACCTCATCCCAAAAATTACGCCGGGCATCCACGTCGAGTCCGAGGGTTGCCTCGTCCAGGAATAGCAATTTGGGATCCGCGATGATGGCACGGGCCAACTCCAGCTTGCGTTTTTGTCCCCCGGATAACTTACGGGGTGGGCGATTCGCAAAGTCATTGATATTCAGTAAATTCAGTACCTTATCGGCATGTTGGCCTGCTTTTTTCCTGGGGATTCCATAAAAAAGAGCCATCAATAACAGGTTGTCTCGTGCCGAAAGGCGGTCATCAAGGGCGGGCTCTTGGAAGACAATGCCAATTCCCTTTCGAATTTCATTACGGTATTTCAACACATCTTTTCCCAGCACTTTTGCCTTGCCCGAAGTCGGTTTCCTCAGAGTAGCCAGAATCGAAAACAATGTCGTTTTACCAGCCCCGTTGGGACCTAAGAGTGCAAAAATTTCTCCCTCCTCTACACTAAGATCAATACCTTTGAGAGCTTCAACTTCTTCGTACTGTTTTATAAGATTTTGTACTTCAATAATAGTACTCATAATGCTATGGTTTCAAAGCTTTAATTACCAAGTCGAAAGCCTCTTTCAATTTGTTTTCGTCCAGTGAATATTTTCGTCCCAGTGTATCACCTTTATCCAGGTAAAATTTGGCAAGGGCATAAAACGGACCGAAGGCTATTGCCCAAAAAATTTCCGGCGAAAGTTCCATGACCTCATTCTTATTCTGCGCTTTTTGAATAAACTCCTGCATTTGGTCTCTGATAACACTTTTGCCAATGGCTCCATGTTTGATTCGGGGAGAGTTTCGAAATTGTTAGGAAAAAAAATAAAACCGTACAAGATTTTTGATGATATTTCGGAATCGGTTTTTCCACTGCAGCCAAAGCCCCTCCTTAAAGTTCATTGAAGGCTCAAAATTCTGTAAAGCATCCTCCTCAAAGTCTCGTGCTGTTTCTATAAACAACTTTGTGAGCATATCCTCTTTACTATCAAAATAGATATAGATGGTTGAGGGGGAAATGCCGGCACGATCTGCCAGTTTCTGCATACTAAAGCCATCAAAGCCTTCCTCTACGATCATTTCAATGGCTTTTTCTCCTATTAATGCAGCTTTTTGATCGTCTTTAGGTAGCATAGCGAGACAATATTAACGAATGTTCGTTCTTTTAAAAAAATCCCTAAGCCATATTTAAGCTCGAATACAACCGTTTCATCAATTGGATCTGGGCAATATGATAAGCGTCATGGACCATTACCCCGGTCAATAGCTGCGCATAAGTCCATTGCTTGAGAGTATCAACTTTCTCACCTAAACGGCTTTGCGGAAAGCCTTTTACCACAACGATTAGCTTGTTATGTTCATTAGTAATTAGCAGCTTATCCTCTTTCCAGGCTTTCTCAGAAGTATCTGGAATCTCCGGGAAATTAGAGGGGGAACGGGAAAATCCTTTGGGAGCTTCCGTATCAAAATGGCGACGCACTGAATAATTCCAATACGCAATATGCAGGGCCAGCTCCCAGATACTATGGCGATCCGGAGCAGGTTTCCAAGCGGCCTGTTTAGCGTCTACGCCGCGAAGCGAGCCCATAAGTGTAGGACCGCCGTGCCATGGACTAAATCCGCTGGGTGGATCCAAGACTTCAAAAATTGAATTCAAACATAAATTATCCATTAACCTCCATTTTTTTCGATCTTTTTTGTATTCCGATATGTTTACAATGTAGCGGTAAAAAAAATGATAATCTTTCGAATTAAACCTACATCAGTCTATGGGCTTTGAATTTGATAAACAACATATTGTTGTCACAGGGGGAGCCGGCTCCCTGGGAACAGCTACTGTAGAACTTTTGCTCGATTCCGGAGCTATTTGCAGCGTGCCCTGTCTCGATGAAAAAGAAATGAACTCTTTTTCCTTAAAGGATCATACCCGTGTTTTTGCACGGTCCGGCATAGATCTTACCATTGAAGAACAGGCTCAATCATTTTATCAGGATGCAGTTGGTGAACAAGGCTCCCTGTGGGGGTCTGTACACATAGCCGGGGGATTCGGGCTGGGAAAAATAGAACAAACTTCGTCTTCCGAATTTCTAAAACAGTTTCAGCTTAACACCATAACCTGCTATAATTCCTGCCGTGCCGCCGTGAAATGGATTAGAAAATCAGAATATCCCGGGGGACGTATCGTGAATATAGCCTCACGTCCTGCACTGGAACCGAGAGAGGGAAAAGGAATGACAGCTTACACGGTATCCAAAGCGGGAGTAGCGGCCCTTACTGAATCGCTTGCTGCCGAAGTGATAGCTGAAGATATTTTGGTTAATGCCATTGCACCTTCTGTAATTGATACTCCGCAGAATAGAAATGCAATGCCTGATGCCAATTTTAAGGATTGGCCCAAACCCAGACAGCTGGCGCAACAAATTGCTTATTTGGTTTCACCCAACAATGAGATAACACGCGGTGGGGTAATCCCGGCCTATGGAAGAGCCTGATTATAAATCATCAACCTTTTTTGGAATTATTTTGTTGCACAATTAGTTTAACATTAAATTAATAATTTAATCTTAGGTTTATCCATGGCAAGCAAAGGTATACACCACATAACTGCGGTAGCCGGAGATCCAAAACAAAATTATCGCTTCTATACAAAAGTAATGGGACTCCGTCTTATAAAAAAGACCGTAAACTTTGACGATCCCTCTACATATCACTTGTATTATGGAAATGGAACTGGGGATGCCGGCACTATTCTCACCTTCTTTCCATGGGAGCACCTTCAAAATGGGAAACCGAATAAAGGACAGGTAGTTGCTGTCTCCTTTGCAATTCCTAACGACTCTAAAAAATTTTGGCTCAATCATTTGGAACGGCAGAACATTGACATTGAGCCACCCTTTTCACGTTTTGGCAAAGAGATCATCGGCCTGCAAGATCCGGATGGTTTACACCTGGAACTTGTACTTGACCCCAATGCCGAAAACACTGAAGGATGGGGAAAAGGCCCCTTACCGGGCAAACATTCTATTCGTGGATTTCATGGAGCAACGATAGCGGAAGATGATTATACCGGAACCGGACGTCTGTTGGAAGAAGACCTGGGATTCAAGCTGACTAAACAGGCAGATAATAGATATCTTTACAAAACTGATTCTCTATTTGGGTCTGTAGTTGAGGTTATCGATCAATTTGAACTTAATGGCCGTCCCGGCAAAGGTACCGTACATCATATTGCATTTCGAGCAAAAGATGAGCAAGAGCAGCAATCCATGCGAAAAAATCTGATTCACAAGGGGTATTTTCTGACTGAAGTTAAGGATCGCCAATATTTCAAATCGGTTTATTTTCATGAGCCAGGGGGTACTTTATTTGAAATTGCTACGGACACACCCGGATTTACCATCGATGAAGATCTAGAAAGTATGGGTACGTCACTTAAACTGCCCCGTTGGTTGGAGCCCCATCGGCAATCTATTGAACAAGAATTATCTGACTTAATCAATTAATTAGTATGTCTAAATACCGAGGCCTTCATCACATTTCAGTTATAGCCAGCGACCCACAGGATAATTATGATTTCTATGTTAAAAAACTGGGCATGCGCATGGTTAAAAAAACGGTCAACCAGGATGATCCCACAAAGTATCATTTGTTCTATGCAAATGCTGAGGGTGGTCCCGGTTCAAGCCTTACTTTTTTTCCCTGGCCTGGCGTCCGGAAAGGGAACGCAGGTTCCGGTGAAGCTTCGGCCGTATCTCTTGCTGTTGCTGAAAGTTCCCTGGATTATTGGAAGAGGCACCTGGCAGCTCATAATATATCTTTTGAAGGGCCTTCCCAGCGCTTTGAAAAAAAGATCGTATCATTTCAAGATCCCGATGGCCTACAACTTCAACTGGTGTTTGAAGATCGAAAAAATGACCTCCCGGATTGGCCCAAATCTCAAGTACCCAAAGAGCATCGAATCCAGGGTTTCTGGGGTACGACTTTAAAGCTGGTTGGAAAAGACGATACTGCAACGATACTAACCGATATCTTGGGCTTTGAGGAAGTCGCCAGCCGGGACAAAACTACACTCTATCAAACCGGAAGTGAACTTGGGCATTCTGTTATTATTGAAGAAGTCCCTTTCCAGCGAGGTAAAAACGGTGCCGGCACTGTTCATCATGTTGCCTTTCAAACGGAAGATGAAAAGGATTTAAAAAATCTTCGACATAAAATTTTACGTCTGGGATTACAGCCCACAGAAATTATTGACAGGCATTTTTTCAAATCGGTCTATTTCCACACGCCCGGGGGAGTACTTTTTGAAATGGCAACGCATGGGCCGGGCTATTTTGTGAACTCTGACCCCTCAGAGGACCAAGCAACAAAATTAGAACTTACTCCATGGCATGAATCGCAACGGAAGGCTATAGAAGATGCACTTCCAACCATCAAAATCTAGATTATGCCTCTTTTCAGAGTTGATCCTCAAAAACCTTTCACAGGCCCACATCAAAATCAACCGATTTTCACAGCAGGAACCGACGTTCGCAGTGCGCAAATGGCGATGATCCTAATCCACGGTAGAGGGGCATCGGCTCAAAGCATGTTGCGGCTTTCAGAAGAGTTTGAACGGGAAGATATACATTATAGAGCCCTAAGGGCCGAGGGGAATACCTGGTACCCTCGTTCATTCATGGCGCCCCTTGACATGAATGAACCCGGCATTTCCAGTGGCATTCAAGCAATCTATGACTGCATTGGTGATCTCAATCAAGCTGGCATTACGACAGATCACATGATACTGCTTGGATTTTCACAGGGAGCCTGCCTGGCTACTGAGTTTGCAGCTCGTCATCCGCGACGGTATGGCGGGATCGTAGGATTCAGCGGTGGCTTGATTGGTGAGATGGTCGATCCCGGCAACTATGAAGGATCCTTAGATGAAACACCCGTTTTCCTGGGCTGCAGTGACAATGATCCTCACATTCCAGAGGAAAGGGTCGAAACCACCGCACTGGTTTTCAGAACATTAACCGCCGATGTTACCAAGCGTATTTACCAGGGGATGGGCCATACCGTTAACCAGGATGAGCTTCGGTTTGTTAGTAACCTCATAAATCAATTATCCGATTAATAGGTTAACGGTCCGGCCTATTCCATCTTTTGCTTTGGTATTGTAGATTACCTGTAGTGAAACATAAGAAACCTATTGTGATATGGATATTCTCTGGCTGGGTGTAGCCTTCTTGTTTGGGATATTTGTCTCACGCCTTAAACTGCCACCACTGGTTGGCTACCTGGCGGCGGGTGCTGTACTTTCTGCCTACGGTTTCAAAGCCGGAGATTCCTTACACCAAATAGCCCACTTGGGGGTACTGTTTCTATTATTTACGGTTGGACTCCACCTTCGCTTGAAAAATATTGTTCGCCCGGAAGTAATCGGAACAGGGGGTATTCACCTTCTTGTCAGCACGTTGATCTTCCTGCCGGTCCCCCTGGTCCTTGGTTATGGGATGATGCCTTCAATTTTTATCAGCCTTGTATTAGGATTCTCAAGTACGGTGCTTACGGCAAAGAACCTGGAACGGCGGGGGGAGCTTGGTGCTTTCCACGGAAGGGTATCTATCGGCATTCTGATTATTCAGGATCTCGTAGCCATTGCACTGCTCGGTCTGGCCACGGGCAAAGCCCCATCTCCCTGGAGCCTTATATTGCTTGGATTGCCATTACTTAGACCGATAATGGCTAAAATTATTGAATTTAGCGAGGAAGATGAGCTCAAACTGCTATTCGTACTAATGTTGGCTTTGGGGGGGGCCTATCTTTTTGAAGGCTTAGGCCTTTCCCAAGAACTGGGTGCCCTGGTTGCCGGCATGTTACTCTCAGGCGAAAAAACTGCTGATGATTTATCAAAAAAACTTTGGGCACTTAAGGAGGCCTTTCTCATTGGGTTCTTTTTGGAGGTTGGCTTAACAGGGCTTCCAAAAATGCACGATTTTTACCTGGCTTTAGCCGCCCTCGCCATCCTTCCGATAAAGTCAATGTTATTTTTTGGACTTATGATCCTTTTCAAACTCCGCGCACGTACTTCTTTTATCGCCACTGTATCACTGACTTCCTATAGTGAATTTACCCTTATAGCGGGAAGTGTAGCCGTATCGGTCAACATTATACCTTCAAGTGTTCTTGTAGCTCTGGCCTTATTAACAGCCATCTCTTTTGCCATAAATGCCCCCTTAGCCATTTGGGAAGAAGTGCTTTGGAAAAAGATGGAACATGTCCTTGTTAAATTCGAGCGCGATATCCGGCATCCCGATCAGAAAGTCATTTCCCTTGGTTCAGCTGAATATTTAGTTGTTGGCATGGGTAACGCAGGGCAAGCGGCCTATGAAAGGCTTAAGAAGGATGATAAACATGTTGTAGGAATGGATATAGACCCAGCCCGTATTGAATATAACCTGGGAGCAGGGCGGCGCGTAATTTATGGAGACATCCAAGATATTGAACTTTGGGAAACCCTGGATTTGACTAATATCCGATCCATAATTCTGGCTATTGGTACACAGGATGCGAAAGTCAATGCTACCAAATACCTCCGTTCAAATAATTATAAAGGGCTTATTTATGCCTTGACTATGCATGAGGACGATCAGGAAGCCCTAAACAAAGCCGGGGCAAGTGCCGTTTGCCTGCCCATAACCCAAGCTGGCCAAAAGCTCGCAGAACTTAGTTTAACAGAAAGCATTGGCTCAAATAATATTGTTTGGGATTCCGAGGCCGAGAAATAATCCTTTATTAATTGTACATGCAATTATCAAATATTACCCAAAGCATTTGCAATCATTTCGGAAAGTACCTCGACATAGCGCTCTCCCAGCTGTTTGCGTTTTTCATCCAATAAGCTTTGCCAGCTACCTTCTATATTGGTTGCCAACTCAAGTCCCCTAGGCGTACAGTGTATGGAAGTTGCTCTTCCTTCCGTCTTCCGCTCTACCATTTCCTTGCGCTCTAGTTTTTGAACCAACCGTGTGATGGTGGAAGGCTTGAGAAAAAGTTTATCAGCCAAAGTACTTGGCTGTATTCCCGGTTCTTCATTGATCAAAAGTAAAATCAGCGCATGTGAACTAGCTATTCCCATGGTACTGAAAATCTCATCCGCTTCGCCATTAAGTTTTCTGGAAAAGGCGCTGGCAAGAAAAAATAAATTGTCTTTTAAAACCGAAGACCGGTCTTGTTCCATGTCTAATTATTTTTGTTTGCACATGCAAACTATAAAGGATTTCTGAAATATTCCACACCGTAGACCGATAAACTGTTGTCAGGACATTTAAATGTGGTAAGTACCCTGAAATGTATAAGGGCAGCCTTATTGTTAATCAATTTCGACCTCCCAAATACGCTCACAATAATCCCTAATGGAACGATCGGAAGAAAAGTGCCCCATATTAGCGACATTTATTATAGCTTTCCGGTTCCAATCAAACTTATCGCGGTAGTTTTCCGCAACCTTGTCCTGCATATCAACATAATGGCGGTAATCTCCCAGGACCATAAAATAGTCGCCTTGATTCAGAAGCGCATTAGTAATGGGGTGAAACAGATCTGAATCTTCGGGGCTGAAAAAACCATTATGTATTTGATCTATGACCTGTTTCAGTTCTTCATCCTCCTCGTAGACTTTTTGTGGATCATAACCGTCGTTGTGAATTTTCTCAATGTCGTCCACAGTCAACCCAAAAATAAAGATATTCTCATCCCCGACCTGCTCTTTTATCTCGATATTGGCCCCGTCAAGGGTTCCTATAGTTAGTGCACCATTTAGCGCAAATTTCATATTCCCTGTACCGGAAGCTTCCATACCCGCCGTTGATATCTGCTCAGAAAGATTGGCAGCGGGTATCATTTTTTCAGCTAATGAAACGCTGTAATCCGGCAAAAACAAAACTTTCAGGCGATCATGCACTTCCGGATCGTTATTTATGATATCAGCAACATTATTGATAAGCTTTATATGAAGCTTCGCCATTGTATATCCCGGAGCAGCTTTACCGGCAAAAAGAACCGTTCGAGACTGGATATTCAGGTTAGGATCCTTTTTCATCCGGTTATAGAGTGTAATAACATGCATGATAGCCATCAACTGACGCTTATATTCGTGAATACGTTTGATTTGTATATCAAACATGGAATTGGGATCAACCGTTACCCCCATAGTCTTACGTATATAAGCTGCTAGCCGTTTTTTATTTTTCAGCTTGATCTCTCCAAACAAAGATTGAAATTCTTCATCTCCAGCAAACTGCTCCACTTCCTTAAGCTTATCTAACTTTGTTATCCACTCATTACCAATCCTATCGGAAATCAGATCAGCCAATTCCCGGTTGCATTGTCGTAACCAGCGTCGGGGCGTAATTCCATTTGTAACGTTGGTAAATTTTTCGGGAAACTGCTCACTAAAATCACTGAAAATAGTTTTCTTCATTAAGTTGCTATGCAACTCTGAAACACCATTTACCTTCTTTGCCCCCACAATCCCCAGGTTTCCCATCCTAATTCGCGCGTCCATTTCATTACTGATGATGCGCATACGGTTTCTCTTATTCTTATCGCCGCCTTTAATTTCAATCGCATTCACAAAACGGCGATCAATCTCGCGGATAATCTGAACATGCCGCGGTAGCAAGTTTGACATCAGGGATAGCGGCCATTGCTCAAGCGCCTCGGGCATCAATGTATGGTTAGTGTAATTAATGGTGTCGTTAACAATATCCCAGGCAGGTTCCCATTCCAGGCCTTCATTATCCATCAAAATACGCATCAGCTCTGGAATTGCCAGGTTGGGATGTGTATCATTGCACTGAATCGCCATTTGGTCAGGGATCTTCCGCAAATCATCAAACTGCTTTTTAAAACGCTTCATCGCATCTTGCAATGACGCTGAAACAAGAAAATATTCTTGCTTAAGCCGCAGTTCCTGTCCTTTAAAAACCTTATCGTTGGGATAGAGTACTCGAGAAATATTTTCTTCCAGGAGGTTCTTGCGGACCGCATCAATATATTCCCCCTGGTTAAAACTCTTTAAATCAAATCCTTCGTCTGAAGTTGCTTTCCAAAGCCTAAGATTATTGACCACATCATTGTCAAATCCGGGTATAGGAGTATCATAGGCCAGGGCTGTCACATTATGAGTCTTTACCCAGTCAAAATGGAGGCGGCCATTGCCATCCTGGCTGGCCGTGGTTTCTCCGTAAAATTTCACCGAATATTTCCGCATGGGCCGCACAACCCCCCAGGGATATCCATATTGAAGCCACATATCAGGCTTTTCGATTTGCCAGCCGTTTTTTATATCCTGGTCAAAAATTCCATAATCATATCGGATTCCGTATCCGAGAGCGGGGACCCCCAATGTGGCAAGAGAATCCAGAAAACACGCAGCCAAGCGCCCCAATCCCCCGTTTCCAAGCCCGGCATCCACCTCCACTTCCCGAATCTTGTCATAATCCAGGCCCAGCTCCTCCATAGCTTCTGCCGCCACATCCTGCAGCCCGAGATTAATCAACATATTGTCCATAAGGCGTCCGATTAGATATTCCATGGAAAGGTAATACACCCGCTTAGACTTATTCGCATAATAACCCTGTTGCGTATTAATCCATCGTTCATTTAATCGATCCATCACGGCCAAAACCACGCTGCGATAATGATCCCAATCAGTTGATGAATACTGGTCTTTTGCTAAGGTATAATGGAGATGCTGCTTAATGTCTTCTCGAAAGGAATCGGCATCCATTCCGGTCCGGGTGTTCAAAGTCGTATCTGTTGGCATAGGCTAGGCCTGTGGTAAAATTGATTTAAAAACGTTAAGACTTAATTAAAAGTGAAAAATATAGAATAAAAAATAGACCGGTGAATTTTAAATTTTTCATCATTATCCCTTTCGATAGATACCGTAGTCGGGTTTAAAACGGGGACGGGTTAGGTTGGAAGGCAAATTAAGCTGAAGAAACCCCTGGTAAGCGTTAGTCGCTACAAAATCCTGCTCAAAAATACCGTAGACGGCAGACCCACTGCCCGTCATTGAAGCGTAAACGGCCCCAAACTCATACATCTGGTCTTTAAGATTCCCGGAAACGTGAATGCGCGGAAAAACGGCCGACTCCAGATCGTTAACCAACATATACCGCCACTCCTCTATTTCATTCTCTGTCAATGTCTTACGTAGGTCAAAATCAGGTTCCGGGTTAGGCGTACAATATTGGTACGCTTCGGCCGTGCTGCTCGCAACATTAGGGAAGCAAGTGACAATCCAGTAATCCGGCTGCAGATCAATTTCCTCTATTTCATGCCCAATACCTCGGGCTACGCCTGTTTTCCCTTTGACAAAGAATGGAACATCCGCCCCCAGGTCGTGACTTAAATCGATAAGCTCGTCGTCGTTAAGGCCCAGTTCTTCAATCTTATTTAGCATCCGCAGGGTAAGTGCGGCATTACTGCTACCGCCTCCCAGCCCAGCCCCCGCAGGAATCCTTTTATCTACCTTGAACAAATAATTGTGCTTTAACCCCACATAACGATCAAGGATAGCTATTGCCCTGTTGATAAGGTTGCTTTCATCTACGGGGATGCTCTCATCACTAAGCTTAATCTTCATTTCAGAGGCCTGCCTGACCTCAAAATGATCACGCCATTCCAGGAAACAAAATCCACTTTCGATGTTGTGATAGCCCGTTGGCAAGCGCTCCAATACATGGAGGCCAAGGTTGATTTTAGCATATGAATCTGCAATCCACGTATCTTTAGACATATTATGATATCATTTGATTAGACCCTAAGTCTTACTTCACATTCTTATCTTCTTTACATGAGAACGATGCAAACCCCTTCAATGTCATACTGAAATTGGTTTCAACATCACGTTCTTCTGCAGCAATTAAATGACTTTCAGCAACAAACCCTGAAATAAATTAAAAGGCCCCAAGGGATTGATCACTTATTTTTCTAAAAACCGGTCCTTAATTTTCATCATATAGTCAAAGGCGGCATCATGTTCGTTGGGAATATCTCCATCCAGGATAGCTTCTTTGATCGCATCCTTAATATCCCCGATGATGGGACCCGGCTTCAAATCCAGTGTTTCCATGATCTCATCTCCCCTGATGGGGTTCGTCCAGTTGCGGATGCGGTCTTTTTTTTCGACTTCCTCAATTTTCTGTTCTACATAATCAAAATTCCGGTTGTACTGCCGGACTTTATAATCATTTTTACTGGTTATGTCAGCCCGGCAAAGCATCATCAAATCATCAATATCATCGCTGGCTTCATAAATAAGACGGCGGACTGCACTGTCCGTCACTTCATCAGAAACAAGGGCAATAGGCCGCAAATGCAAGCGAACAAGTTTTTGCACATATCGCATTCGTTCATCAAGCGGTAATCCCAGCCGGCGAAAAATGGGCTTTACCCATTTTGCCCCTATTGCGTCGTGACCATGGAATGTCCAGCCCGTTCCTTTCACAAAACGTTGCGTTGCTGGCTTTGCTATATCGTGCATAATAGCGGCCCAACGAAGCCAGAGATCATCACTCATTTCTGATACATTATCCAGCACTTTTAGTGTATGCCAGAAATTGTCTTTGTGGCGAACGCCCCTGACTTCTTCGACCCCATGCAACTCTACCAGCTCAGGGAAGAAGTGCTCCAAAAGACCCGTTTCAAAGAGGTGGGTAAAACCAATCGAGGGCTTCGGAGCCATCACAATTTTATTAAGCTCTTCAATAATGCGCTCCTTGGAAATAATCGTAATGCGTTCGGCCATCTCCTCGATTGCACGATATGTATTCTCCTCAATCTCAAACTGAAGCTCAGTTGCAAACCGAATCGCACGCATCATTCGCAGAGGATCATCGCTGAATGTCTGCAATGGATCCACGGGCGTACGGATCAGCTGTTTTTTCAAATCCTGAATTCCGTTAAAGGGATCCAAAAGTTGCCCAAAATTCTCTTTATTTAGCGACCACGAAAGAGCGTTGATAGTAAAGTCTCGCCGTAGCTGATCGTCTTCGAGGGTTCCATCCTCCACAATCGGCTTACGGGAATCACGCCGGTAGCTCTCTTTACGGGCCCCAACAAACTCCAAATCTAAATTTTCGTAGTTTATGTGCGCGGTACCGAACTGTTTGAAAACCGTTAAATTATCAGCCTTCAACTTTTCCGATACCTTTTCTGCAAATTCAATACCGGATCCGATCGTTACAAAATCGATATCTAGTTCTTCGGTATCTTTAATTCTATTGAGGTAAAAATCACGTACATATCCACCCACGACATATACATTCTGATCCGTCTCTTCGGCGGCCTCCGAAATAACCTTAAATATCTTTTTATGTTTGGGATTGATATCTTCCACGTAGCTCTATTCTAAATTAACCATGTTACCGTTGGAAATGAGCGTAAAAATAAGAACAAATCGGCTTGCTTTCAGGTATTCTTTCCATGAACTTTAGTTAATATATAATCACCAATCCATCGTGAAAAAATCATCCTCAAAAATTGCGTTGCGGATGAGCCTGTTGGTATCCATTTTCTCGTTATGCCTGAAAGTCAGCGGATTTTGGATTACAAATTCTACAACTGCTCTTTCCGATGCAGCGGAATCAGTAATTCATGTGCTTGCCGTATCCTTCGTTTATTATGGATTATTACTCAAAAACAAGCCGGCTGATGAAAAGCACCTGTATGGTCACGAGAGAGTCGAATTTCTATCAGTAGGAATTGAAGGTGCAGTCATTACGCTGGCCGGCCTGACTATTATCTACCAAGCCTTTGATAATTACCTGCATGGACACAACTTAAAACAACTTTTGAGTGGTGTTTATTTTATAGGTGGTGCAGGAATCGTAAACCTGGCGCTGGGAAGCTACCTGTTGAAAGTAGGTCGGCGTGAACAAAACATGATGGTAATCAGTAACGGCAGGCATACACTTACTGATGTATGGACAAGTGCAGGCGCAGTAATTACGCTGTTGATTATTAAGTTCACCGATTTGATGATCCTGGATTCGCTCGTTGCCGGGGTACTTGCTTTTTATATCATGTTTGAAGGATTCAAACTTATCAAATATTCCGTTGACGGGCTTATGGACTCACGTAACCCTCAAATTGACCGCTCCATACGAGACATACTCTCTAAGGACTTACCGGGATCCATGATTGATGTTCACAACCTAAGGCACCGTACTACAGGCAATACCACCTGGATAGAGCTTCATGCTATTTTCAAAAAAGGGGTTAGCCTTAAAGATGCACATTACGACGCCACTCTTCTGGAAAAACGGCTTATCAATACATTACAAGGTGATGTCATTGTCACAATTCATCTTGAACCCGAAGGGCATCATGAAGAAGTGCACAACTCCCTAAAAGATGCCGACCAAAACAGGCCGCTGGAAGATTTTATTTAGATGCTTTAATGAGGTGGGTAATGAGCAGGAATAATTATCAATCGCTCAAGACCCATTCCTCACACATCAAGCCTATACTTTTACCCCAATCTTCGAATGATCACCAAGATGTACTTCTTGGTCTACATCCCTTAGTTCAACATAGCGGCCGATAGTAGAATTTTCAATCTTACAATTTTCAAGCTTCGAGTTTTCCTGGATCAAACTGTTTTTGACCGTGCACTTTTTTACTCGAGACCCGCTGGCAATACTGGCATGCGGACCTATGATACAGTTTTCAAGCTCCACATCTTCCCCGATATAAACCGGAGGGATAATCTTCGTTTCCTTGAACCGATTTTCGTCAATTTCCTCATATTCTTTTTCAACGATAATACCCGAGGTTTCCAGCCATGCCGGAAGCGTGCCGCAATCTAGCCACTGGTCAACAGTCGCTTTACGAAAAACCTTCCCATCTTTAAGCATCCGATCCAGCGCATCGGTAAGCTGATATTCCCCTCCATGTCCGCGAACTTCGTGCTCGAGCAGGTATTCAATTTCTTTCTTTAGCTCTTCAGCTTCCTTAAAGTAATAAACACCGATTATAGCCAAATTTGATATGGGCTCACTCGGCTTCTCGACAAAATCAGTTATTTTTTCGTCTTCTTCTACAGCAACGCCGAAACGGGAAGGGTCGTCAACTTCCTTCAACCAGATGACACTGTCGGCATCTTCAATCGATACAGATCCTTCCATATCGAAAATAGTATCCGCAAAAACAATAATACATTCCCCGTTCAAATCCTCTGCTGCACTATAAACTGCATGAGCTGTGCCCAATGCCTGCTCTTGCACACGAAAAGTAGCCTTAGCACCTTGCCGGTCGCTCATATCCTTTAGAGCATCTTTTATATCCTGTCCGAAATCGGGTCCTAATATAAATATGATCTCATCAATATTTCGGTCCAGTGTGCGCGAAAAGGTCTCTACAATGCGTTCCACAATCATTTTTCCTGCAACGGGCAACAATGGTTTGGGAACAGTATGAGAATGGGGCCGGACTCGTGTTCCCCGACCTGCCATTGGGATTATTAATTTCATATATTTGAGCGAGTTTTAGATGAAAGAATTAACAAGTTTCTTGAGCGCATAAATATAAAGGAAGTAGCAATCTTTAGCGACCTCGATACTGAAATCCATAAAACATTACTAGCTTGAATTGGTATCTACAATTTATTGATATACTGATCCTCGGATTTGTGCTCGTGATGGTACGCCACACTTTCCTGAGGGGACGTTTTTTTCTACATATTTTCCAACAGAACGGCTATAAATTCAATGAGTTTTGGCATTGGATTATCGGCAATTGGAATCGGTTTATCCTGACACCCGAACATGTTCTGTTCAATGTGGTGGTTTTCATGCTCTTGTTCTTTATGTCTAACACTATCACCGGCAGTGCAGCTATTATCATACTCTCCTTTTTCGGCTTCTTTTGGTTTGGCCCCTTCAATTATTACCGTGGCGAAAAATCAAAAAAACCACTCGTCTTTACACCTCGCATGATTCGGCTTACAATTCCCTATACCCTGCTTGCCTTGCTCATACCGGTTGGCGTTACTTACATCGCGTATTCGGGGCGTATCCCATTTACAAGATTGATGCTTCAAACCGACAGCTTATATGCAGCAGATATGTACATCCTATCATTCGGTTGGGTCCTCGGCAGCGCTGTCTTACCATTCTTCATTTTTTTTGCAGGGCTGCTCACGATGCCTCTTGAGGCTTATGTTCATCGCCATTTTATTACACTGGCTAAGAAAAAACTATCCCGCATGCCACATCTAACGGTGATAGGAATTACCGGAAGCTACGGAAAAACCAGCACCAAATTTATGATTCGGGATTTGTTGAGTGAGCGTTATTCGGTTTGTTCGACCCCGGCCAGCTATAACACTCCCATGGGAATTTGCAAGGTTATTAACAATGATCTGCAAGCGCACCATCAAGTCTTAATTTTAGAAATGGGAGCTCGTTATGAAGGCAACATCGAAGAACTATGTGATATTGCAGAGCCCGATATCGCCGTAGTTACCAATATTGGGATTGCCCACCTGGAAACCTTCGGATCCAAATATGCTATTGCCCAGACAAAATCATCTATTGTTAAACGAACAAAACCGGGCGGAAAAGCAGTGCTAAACGCTGATGACGAACGCGTAAGCAACATGGCGGATCTGCGCAGTGATATAGAAATAATTATGGCAGGCATAGATAAGGGGGACATCAGGGCAAAGGATATTACCTATGGCCGCGAGGGGATGAAATTCAACGTGACAGCCGACAAGGAATCTGAGTTATTTGAAATGAAGATACTGGGCAAACACAACATCCAAAATATGCTACTGGCTGTGGGGGTAGCTCATTCTTTAGGAATCCGACTAACCACCATGGCACTAGCGGCAGGACGCATGACTCCCGTTGCACACCGTCTTGAGCTTAAAAAGCAGGGAAGTATCACAGTCATTGACGATGCTTTCAACTCGAATCCCGTGGGCGCCCAGAATGCTGTTGAAACACTAGCCCAGTTTAAAACCGGTCGCCGGGTTATCATAACGCCCGGAATGATTGAGCTGGGAGAACTGCAGGAAGAAAAAAACCGTGAATTTGGCCAACAGATTGGGGAAGCTAACCTTGACCTGGTTATCCTCGTAGGTCAAAATCAGACTAAAGCAATCAAAGAGGGCATTAAGCAAACGAATTTTGACATGGAAAAAGTAAAGACCGTTCGCAGCCTTTACGATGCCAACCGCATTATGCACAATTATGCCGAAAACGGAGACGTGGTTCTTTACGAGAACGACCTGCCTGATTCGTTTAATGAATGATGAATCCCGGGACGGTTTAAAAAATCAACATTTCCTATTGCGCCATGACTTTTTCAATATCTGCCCGTTCCTTCGGCACATACGTAAGGTTCTCATACCCATCTTCTGTTATAATCAAATTATCCTCGATGCGAACCCCGCCGAAACTCATCATATCTTCTAATTTGGACTTGTTTAAAAATTTTGAGGTCTTTTCATCTTCAAGTGCCGGCTTCAAAAGAGCGGGAACGAAATAAAGGCCCGGCTCGATAGTCAGTACCATGCTCGGCTGCAGGGTTCTCCGCATTCTGAGGTACTTGATCCCCGGCCGTTCGATCCGTTCTACACCTTTGGGATATCCCCCCACATCGTGCGTGTCAAGTCCAAGAAAGTGACCCAATCCGTGCGGATAAAAAAGCGCAAAAATATCATTTTGCATCAAATCCTCAATAGAACCTTTGACAATGCCTGCATCTTTTAGACCCTGCATCATCACTTCCGCTGACAAAATATGCAAATCCTCCATTTTCACATCCGGTCCGGCTGTTTTTATGACTTGCTTCTGGGCTTCTAAAACAGCCTCATAGACTTGAGCCTGCAACTTCGTAAACTCTCCACTGGCAGGGTATGTACGGGTAAAATCGGAAGCATATCCATTGCACTCGTAACCTGCATCAATCAAGAAAAGATCTCCGTCCTTAATCTCGCAACTATTCTCCACATAATGCAGAATAGCACTGTTCTCACCCGAAGCAAATATCCCATTGTAGGCGTCCTGCATCAAACCATTTGCAATTTGATGATAATCAAAAACGGCTTTCATCCCGTATTCCTTTTTACCCGGCTCCAAGGCCTCAAGTACCGCTTTGTGGGCAATATTATTCACCCGCGCAGCTTCCCGCAATTGATCCAGTTCCCAGTCACTTTTGAACACCCGGCAATGCGTCGTCGCATCTTCCAGGGCATCAAGATCGATGGGCGTCTCCCGGTCGAACTGCTCGATGAACTCTGCCTGATGCTCATCAATGCAATAGATCTTCTCGGGATCCAGGTCCTTCAGCACCTTCGGCAGAGCCTGCTCATAATGGAGATGGTCGGGTTGGTATTCTTCCCAGTATTGCTCCTTGTTTTTAACACGCCCGTGCCATACCGCATACTGGGCATCCCGGTTGGGCACAAACAGGTGATATTCCTGTTTTGACAAATCCAGGATAAGATGAAAATCTGGCTCATTTACCCCAGTCAGATACCTGAAGTTGGACTCCTGCCTAAAGGCAAACTCATAATCGGTACCATAGCGATACATTAATTCAGCGCCCTTCATATAGACAATGGCTGATTCATCTTCGTCAAATAATGAGAATAACTTTTTGCGGTGCAGATGATGCATAAACAGAATTGATTAGTGAAAATGAGATCTGGAATTTACATGAAAATTAGCATCCAGAAAACCATCGAATTAATACCTTACTCCAAGTACTCCGAAAATATGCGATCGGCTTGTTCCTCAATTGAATCCACTGAAGAAATTGTCGTTAAATCCCAATAAGTGTGAAAGTCAAAAACTTGAATTCCTGACGAGAAATAAAGAGATGTGTTGCCTTTTTTCTCATCAAAAACAAGATCAAGGTTTACTTCCATAACGGCCTTGTTTTCATTATTCCGATTTAAGATGATAACCATCCGATTGCCCCCAAAAGCTGTATTGACTGTAGTTAGGGCAAGACGTTTATCCTTGGATAGTTTACGGATTCTATAATAGTGACTAAGATCCAGGTCTGACGGGCCATCGCTAAAATCCAGATATCGAATGGCGGAATCGGCCCCGGATTGAAGCCATATATCGGGAAGAAGCTGTTCCAGCCATTTTCGTAAATCCGGGCTCGCCTTCCGTCCGGCAAATCCCCGGCTTTCCCATGCTTCAAAATAATAGCTTTTTTCTCCCTCAGATTTTCCCAGAAAGCCAGGAATATCTCCCCGAACCACTTTCACCGATTCGTCTGATATTTTATACCAGAAATCTGAAATTCCGTTGGTCATTAACAAATAGGGAGCTCCCACTTTATGATTGTAACGCGCCACCTGCTCGGCCGTTTTAGCTGAGATGGAAACCTGCTCGGCCTTACACTCGATCAGTAATTTCGGCTCGAATTGCTGAGTATAGCAGATGATGTCCGTGCGCATGGCCTTTTCCCCAATCCGGCCTATTGCCTCTTCCGTCGAAATGCGGTGCTTTGACCAACCGGCACGTAGTAAGTATTCGATTGTTCTGAGACGAACCCTTTCCTCGGGTCTGTTTTTTAAGGCCTTTCTGTGGATGGGATTCCAAAGCCTTTTCTCCCTATCCCGCCACACAATCTGTGGATAAATGTAATCAATAATACTAGCCACGATCCATTTTTATCATTTATATAAAACCTACATTAAGAATATGTGGAAAAGATAAAAAGGAAAACATCTTCGATTTTATAAGCTGTACCCAAAAAATTCGTATTTACTGGCCAATTATGAACAGCAAACTACATCGGGCCGGTAAAGCGATATGAGGAGCACAAAATCAGGAAAGGCTCCACGATAAGAGCCTTTCCTGATCTCGAAAACGATAGTCTCACAAATCCTGATACAAGTTCAGGATTACATTTTATCTTACATCCACTAAGCCTTGGCCGGAGCCTCTTTCTGGCTGTCAATCTGTCGATAAATGGCCAGCTGCTGCAGTATCGAAACAACATTATAAATCAGGTAATAGAGACTAAGTCCTGCGGCGAAGTTATTAAAGATAAATAACAGCATAACCGGGAAGAAATATTGCAGCGCTTTCATATTCGGGCCTCCCGCGGAACCACCGCCGCCGCCCGGCCCCATGCCTCCGGTGACCTTACTTTGTACGAGCATAGCCAGCGTCATAAGCAATACAAATCCACCTAACGCATCGCCCAAAAATGGAATGCTGAAAGGCAGGTGGATGATATGGTCCGGGGCCGAAAGATCGCCGGCCCATAAAAACGACTGTTGACGAATCAGAATTGAATTCTGGAAAAAGCGCCAAAGCGTTACCAGGATAGGCAACTGCAAAAGGTTGGGCAGACACCCGCCTAAGGGGTTAACACCAGCCTCCTTATACAGCTTCATCGTTGCTTTCTGCTGTTTTTCCGGATCATCTTCATATTTTTCCTTTAGCTCCTGCAACTGGGGCTGTAACTCCTTCATCGCAGCCATGCTCTCATAACTCTTTTTTGTCAGCGGATAAAGGACAAGTTTGACCAGTATAGCAAAGAGGATGATGGCCAAACCATAATTCATATACTCACCCATAAATCCAAAGAAGGGGATGATTACATAACGCACCAGGGGATCAGAGAACCAGCGGAGCCAAGAATAGCCCACATTTACCATGTCGTAGGCATGTTCATTATATACCTTGATTTGATTATACGCCAGGGGACCCACATACATCTGAAAAGCAGCACTTCCGGACGGAGAAAGGTCGGTACTCAGATAACTTTGATAATGAAATTGTGCATTCCCTTTATCAGTTGAGCCCGATTCCTCACCAATAAGTAAAGCACTTTCTGTTTGATTCTTCGTCTTAATAAGCTGGGTGAAGAATTTGGTACGCGTTGCCACCCAGTCAATTTTTCCGTTATAGTCTTGTTTCTTTCGCCCAGATTCGCTCAGCTTAAGCTGCTCCATTTCTCCGCCGGTATAAGCATAGGCAGAAATATACCGTTCCTCTGTGCTGGGACTCTTCTCGGTAAGGTTAAGGGCCGGCTCCCATCCGAAATCAACCGTACCTCCAATAATATTTTTCTCCAGCCCTTCAAAATCTACCTTTAATTCAATCTGATGAGAATCGCCGTAGAGTGTATAGGTATAAACAAGGCGTTGCGTTTCACTTATATTCAACGCATACCTTATCTGGGTTGAATCTTCTTTACCCAAAGAAATGGACTGTTGATCAGTCAGTGGTTCGAATACCAGTTGATTTGTTTCTACATTATAATTCTCATTCGTCAAGAAGCCTACGGAATACGCCGAGCGGGTCGTATCTTTGACCATCCGCACCGGCTTTTTATCCCAAGTTTTGTAATCTTTAAGTAAAATCTGGGATGGCCCGCCTCCCACATTGGTAAAGGTAGCCTGATATAAGGGGGTATTCACCATGGTCCGGACAGTATCGGCTATGCTGGCTTCGGAAAACATTCCCATCTCTTGGGGAGCGGTTTCTTGACCCTGTAGTGTATGCTGGCCCTTACTTGAAGGTTGATCAACTTGAGAGCTGTCATCTCCGGCAAGTTGGCTTGCGCCCATCTGGCTACTATCCGCCTGTGCGGCGGCGATACTGTCCTGGCGGGCTTGCTCAGCCTGTTGTTGTCGCAGTTCCTGTTCTGAGGGCATGGTAAAATAGGCCCACGCCACCATCACAACTAAAATTAAAATCAGTCCTGTTACGGTATTACGATCCAAGAGAAAATCCTTTTACTAAATTTTTGATTTGTGTTCGGTATCGGGTACGGGGTCGTATCCACCTTCACTCCACGGGTGACATCGAGCAATACGCTTAACTGTCAACCATATCCCTTTTAATGCCCCGTGTTTCCGAAGCGCTTCGATACTGTATTGGCTACATGTAGGATGATACCTGCAGCTGCTCGGCATCCACGGAGATATAATAAGTTGATATAAACGGACAAGTCCTATAAAAAGGTACTTCATGTATTTCGTGGAGAAATGGTGGGAAGTTGATCTCGAACTTGTTCGAGTAAAGCTACAACACTTTGTTCAACAACGGCAAATTCTACATCTACAGCTTTAGCCATAAATGCACCATGAAACGTTATTTGGGCACGTTTCAATGGGGTCGTCAGCATATGCTGGTGAAGCCTGTATGCTTCTTTGAGAAACCGTTTCATTTTATTGCGCTTATTGGCCTTGCCCAAGCTTTTTTTTACGATGAAACCCATAAGGCAACCGAAAGTTGAATCATCAATTATTTTGAACCGTAAATCAACAAGCTGATTACGATATACCTGAACATCTTTACCAAAAAGGCGTTTAAAATTCTTTCGGCCCCTCAGGATTTTTGTCCTGGGCAAGCTATAATCATCGTTCGAGGTCGAAGATCGATTACTTCGGCCCCTTGTCATCGCTAATCGTCAATTTGTGACGTCCTTTAGCTCGACGCTTTTTCAACACTTTTTTCCCATTCTTGCTGCTGTTCCGCTTGCGGAAACCATGCTTATTCTTACGCTTTCGATTACTGGGTTGATACGTACGTTTCATTACTCAATCGTTTTATGAAATCTTCAATTCGTAGATAGACTCATAATTTAAAAATAAATTTAGACAATAAGAACCATAATTTATCGGTTACATTGAGTGCCTTTTATAAAAATTAGCATATAAAAAGCGGTTAAACACCGTTAAAATATTTGAACAGGCTCTTAGTAAGCTGTAACTTTCATAATTCATATAAATTATACGAGATAAGAAATATTTTATGTTCGACACTATAAGTAACCTGCTTACCGGCGTTTTCGGTACAAAGAGCGAACGTGACCTTAAGAAAATTTGGCCAATCGTTGAAGAAATAAATGAGCATTACGAGGCCATGCAAGAACTCTCCGATGAAGAATTAAAGCAAAAAACGGAGGCCTTTCGCAAAAAAATCAGTGATGCAACAAAAGAAATCGAAGAGGAAATCGCTTCGATTAAAGAAACCCTGGACGGCGAAGACGAACTGACTGTTAGTCGACGGCGGGAACTGGCCGAAGAGCTGGAAAGTCTGGAACAAGAAGAGGATGATATCATAGAAGACGTTCTAGATGAAATTTTACCGGAAGCCTTTGCCGTAATGAAGGATACCTGCCGACGTTTTGTGGGCGAAAAATGGAAGGTTGGCGGCAGTATGAATGAATGGGATATGATCCCCTATGATGTGCAGCTCGCAGGGGCTATCGCCATGCACCAGGGTAAAATTGCCGAAATGAAAACCGGAGAAGGTAAAACGCTGGCTGCGATCATGCCTGCCTACCTGAATGCACTTTCCGGACGCGGTGTACATGTGGTGACTGTAAACAATTACCTGGCTAAGCGTGACGCTGAGTGGAATGAACCATTGTTTAACTTTCATGGCCTCGAAGTCGATTGTATTGATCTTTATGAACCCAATTCAGAAGGCCGCAGGAGCGCTTATCGGGCAGACATAACCTACGGAACCAATAACGAATTCGGCTTCGATTACTTGAGGGACAACATGGTCATCAGTTCTGAACAACTGGTGCAACGAGGTCATAATTATGCCATTATCGACGAGATAGATTCCATTCTCATTGATGAAGCCCGTACTCCACTGATCATATCCGGGCCGGTCCCTGAAGACACCCAATCTGAAAAGTTTGAAGAGCTTAAACCGAGAGTGGAATCTCTGGTAGAAGCCCAGAAAAAACTAGTTGCCTCATTGGTAAAAGAAGGTCAAGAGGCATTGGAAAATGGCAACGAGGAAAAAGCCGGACTAGCCCTATTCAGAGCACAACGCGGGTTCCCGAAAAACAAGCAGTTTCGCAAGATGATGCAGGTTCCGGGCAACCAAAAACTAGTTCAGAAAACGGAATCATACTATTTACAGGATAATGCGCGCCGTCTACCTGAAGTGGATGAGGAATTGTATTATGCGGTGGATATGAAGATGAATCACATCGAGATGACGGAAAAGGGCCGCAATTTTATTCTTAAGGCGGATGAAGACAAAGAGTTTTTTATTATCCCTGATCTGGGCTTGGAAACAACCGATCTTGATGAGGAGATGGACAAACTCCGGAAAGAAAAGATTCAGAAAATAGAGGATAATGATGAATTCAGCGAAGAATATAAAGAGAAAAAAATTGAAGAAACCAAGCAGGAGGTAGAACAGGAACGAGAACGCCGGTTAAATAAGCTACACCGACTGTTTGCAGAACGAAGTGACCGTATTCATACGATCAACCAGCTCCTGAAAGCCTATACCCTTTTTGAGCGCGAAGAGGAATATATAGTGCAGGAAGGAAAAGTTCAGATTGTCGATGAGCATACCGGGCGCGTTCTTTCAGGCCGCCGATATTCTGATGGCCTACATCAGGCCATCGAGGCCAAAGAAAATGTCAGCGTGGAGGCTGCAACCCAAACATACGCTACTGTCACACTCCAGAACTATTTTCGTATGTACAACAAACTGTCCGGAATGACCGGTACAGCGGCAACGGAAGAGGGAGAATTTAATGAAATTTATGATTTGGATGTCGTTGTCATTCCCACCAATGAACCTGTAATCAGGGACGATAAGGAAGACCTGGTATTCCGCACAAAACGGGAAAAGTATAATGCCACAATTGAAAAAATTCACGAATATCACGAAAAGAGCCAACCCGTACTAGTTGGTACTACAAGTGTGGATGTTTCTGAAGTGATTAGCCGCATGCTGAAAAGGCAAAACATCCCGCATAATGTGTTGAATGCCAAGCATCATGCCAAAGAAAGTGAGATTGTAGCATCCGCGGGCCAACCCGGTGCCGTTACGGTGGCTACCAACATGGCCGGTCGCGGTACAGACATTAAATTGGCTCCCGGTGTGAAAGAAAAAGGGGGCCTAGCTATCCTTGGAACCGAGCGACACGAATCTCGACGTATTGACTTGCAGTTGCGCGGGCGTTCCGGGCGCCAGGGGGATCCCGGGGAATCACAATTTTACGTTTCTCTTGAAGACGACCTGATGCAGCTCTTTGGCTCCGACCGCGTTGCCAATGTGATGGACCGTTTGAATTTTGAAGAAGGCGAAGTCATTACCCACTCATGGATTACTAAGTCGCTGGAACGAGCCCAGTCTAAAGTTGAACAAAACAACTTCAGCATTCGTAAAAAGCAACTGGAATATGATGATGTGCTTAATAACCAGCGTGAGGTTATCTACGCACGCCGTAAGCATGCTCTCTCCGGCGATCAGCTTCGAAGTGATATCTATGACATGCTCGAAGACCTTGTCGAAAGTGTGGTTGAAGAACACTACCCCCAAGGCGAACTGGAAGAGTTGCACGACACTATCCTGCGATTTCTTGCTGTCGATATTGATATAAATCCAGACAACATGTCTACCCTGGGGCAAGATGGCCTTATCGATCATATCATTGAACGAGCTTATGAGGTATATCGCCAGAAAGAGGAGATGATTTCGCAACCTCTCTACGAGGTTATTAAAAATATTCAGAAAAGCGACGAAGAAAATCGTCCCGAGAAGGTGCAAATTGTCTTTACGGATGGAATCCGTCGCATGCGAGTTGTTGTTGATGTTGAGCGGGCCATGGAAAACAAAGGCCATGAAGTGGCACGCGCTCTTGAACGTACGGCGGTGTTATCGACTATCGATGACAAATGGATGAATCACCTGCGTGAACTCGATGCTGTGAAAGAAGGTATCGGGCTGCGGGCATTCGGACAGAAAGATCCCCTGCTTGAATACAAACGGGAGGCTTTTGAGATGTTTAAACAGCTCCTTGACGAAATCAACCAGGAAGCTATTTCTTTGATATGGAAAGCGATCCCTGAAATGCAGGCCGATCAACAAAAACTCCAAAAAGCCCAGAAGGAACGTGCGAAAATTGACATGAACCGGGCCAAAACCCAGCATTCTGATGCTACAAACATGGGATTCAAAGCCGGAGCACAGCAAAGTCAAAACGGCGGGCAACAACAACGCAGCGATCAAAAACCGCAACCAGTTACAGTGGATGAAGAGCCGGGACGGAATGATTATGTAAAAATCCAAAATATGGGTAGCGGAGAAGTGATCGATATCAAATGGAAAAAGGCTAAGCGTATGATTGAAGAAGACAGCTGGGTACTTATTGAAAAATAGTTACTCAGTATTTCATAAATGACTCATTTATGAAACGACCGATTACCAATAATCAACATCATGGAAGTCTTAGGGATTGATATAGGAAGCTATGGCATTAAGGGGTGTATTGTAGATACCCAAAAAGGGGAAATCCTGTCTGAAAGAAAAAGCACACCGCCTCTGGAAGATACCACCCCCCATAAAGTGCTTGCCCAAATTCATCAGATCGTGAAAAATGAATTCAACTGGGAGGGTCCTGTCGGTTGCGCTTTTCCTGCACCGGTCACTAAGGGAATCGTCCTTTCAACAAAGCGCGTTCATGATACATGGGTAGATGCCGATGCAGAACAACTTTTTTCCGAGATCACTGACAACCCGGTTTCGGTTATCAACGATACCGATGCTACGGGTTTGGCAGAAATGTATTTTGGCTCCGGGCAGAATCAGGAAGGGCTGACCATTGTATTGACGGTCGGAACCGGCATTGGCTCATCGATGTTTATGGACAGCAAATTGGTACCAAATACTGAACTGGGGCTCATGGAGATCCGGGGCATAACTATTGAAGATCGGGCCTCCAATAAATCTCGTAAAGAGGAAGGAATCCGTAAAAAGACGTGGGCAAAGCGCCTGCAGCTCGTTCTTGAACACTTTGAGAAGATTTTCCATCCGGATCTATTTATCCTGGGTGGTCAGCTAAGCCGCAAAGCTGACAAAACGTTTCCCTACATTAAAATTAACACTACTTTTAAAGCAGCCAGCTTTCAAAATGATGCCAGCATTGTGGGTGCTGCAATGGTTGCAGCCAGTAGAAATGATAAAGTTTTTTATCGCTAGGATGTTGGCAATTTAAGCTATGTTCATCGCCTTAAAACCCCTTCCACTAAAAAATACTTATCGGGTCCATGACCACCCTTGACGACCTTAATCAAATGCCCGATATATCACAAAAAATAGAGTTCAACTTTACGAAAGGATTGGTGCGTTGGACAGTACGCTTCATCGCTTTTTTTATAGGATTATCGTTCTTTCTAGTGCTCTTACTAAAATGGCTCAATCCGCCGACAACTTCTTTTATACTACAGCGCCAATTTCAGGCGTGGCGAAAGGGTGAAAAAAACTTTGAGCTTCATTACCGGTGGGCTTCCTGGGCTTCCATTTCCCAACACCTTAAAATGGCTGCTATTACATCCGAAGACCAGCGATTTGCTTATCACTGGGGATTAGATCTCGAATCTATTGAAAAAGCAGTTGATGAATATCAGCAGGGTAAAGATCTGCGGGGAGCCAGCACCATCACCCAGCAAGTTGCCAAAAACCTCTTTCTTTGGCAGGATCAGTCCTATATCCGTAAGGGCATTGAGGCATATTTTGCACTCCTGATAGAGCTGTGTTGGTCGAAGGAGCGTATTCTCGAAATATATCTGAATATTGCAGAATTCGGCAATGGAATCTATGGGGCACAAGCGGCGGCAAAGCAATATTTCAGAACAACGGCTGCCCTTTTGTCAAAGTGGCAAAGTGCACTGATGGTTACCGCCCTTCCAGCCCCAAAACGTTATGATATAGCACATCCTTCTGCTTATATGTATAGCCGAGAACGCTGGGTTCTGCGTTATATGGACCTGCTTGGGGAAAAATCGTATCTGCAGAGGCTGAAATGACATTAAATTCCATTATCTTTTATCCTGAATCTTGCCCCTCACACAAATCCTTTCTTTATTATTCAATGGTATAAAAAATAAATTTCCTGATATGAAATTACGTTCAAAACTTTTTTGGCTTCTATTTTTGATTCCCATCGTTAGCGCGGCACAAAGCAATCTCGATACCCTGAGTTTGAAATCAATTTTTTACGAACCGCTGCTAGCAGGCAATCGACCTAATTTCACAGCTTTCTCACCCGATCTTTCACATATTTACTACCAGACAAACGACTCTTCAATGATTGATGAGGAGCTTTTCCGGGTTGCCTTATCCGGAAAAAAAACAGAACCGGCTCCGGAAAAGGCAGAAACTGAATTTTCAGTTTCCCCGGATGGCAAAAAACTACTTTATCTGGATCATGGAGATATTTGGCTGGCCGACCTGCATTTTGACCATAAACGAAAACTCATAGAAACCAACGCCCAGGAATACAATGCCATATGGGGACCGAATAGCCGGCGAATTGCATTTATCCAGGAGGGAAATGTTTGGACGATAAATGTGGTTAACTCAAAATTAACCCAGGTCACAGATAAAAAAGAAGAAGAAACAGGCTATAATGTCGTTGGATGGGCCGGCGACAACAAACTCGTCCTCTCCCAATATGATACTTCCGATTATAAAGAATACTATTTCCCTACTTACCTGGGCGAATATGTAAAACCCGGTGCTACACGCCGTGGCGTAGCCCGCCACATTATTTCAGTTGCTTACCTTGATTCCAGCAAAACCAAGTCGTTGTTTGAGAAAAAAGGATACCTGGATACCAGCATTAGTGCTTCCGGGGATTATGTTGCCATAGATTCACAGGATCCCCCTATGAAACACCGATCAATCAAGGTATTCGACATTGAACATAATTCTACAAATGAGGTTTTCCGGGACTCCACTGATGGTTGGCTATATGGTACGAATATGGCATTCGCCCCCGGAGGCGACAAATTGATGTTCCAATCCGAAAAAGACGGGTGGAACCATATCTATACCGTCGATCCCGATGGCGAAGAACTTCATCAACATACCCATGGGAGTTATGACATCCCCTGGGCCAGGTGGATCAGTGGCGACAAGATAGTGTTTGCCTCCAGTGAAGTAGACCCCGGGATACGCGAGCTTTATTCGCTCAATATTCAAAATGATGAGATAAAACAACTTACCAGTAAACCCGGTTATCGACAACATTTTAGCCTAAGTAGAGACAAGCGACACCTCGTATATCAGTACAGCTATTTCAATATCCCGTTTGAACTTTATACCATTGACTTAAAACGGCCCCGGAAAGAAGTTCGTCTAACCCAAACAACGCCCGATCGCTTTTTTAGCATCAACTGGCAAAAAGAAGATTACATTCGTTTTACCGCGCGTGATGGTAAGACGAAACTCTCTATGTCTGTCTTGGAACCCCTCCATAAACGGGAGGGAGAAAAATATCCGGTCGTAGTATTTGTGCACGGAGCGGGATCCCTTCAGAACGTATATCAGGGTTGGTCGGATCACTATTATCGTGAATATATGTTTAATCAGTATCTGAATACACATGGTTACTATGTGATTGAGGTTGATTATCGCCACAGCACAGGCTATGGACGCAAATTCAGGGAAGACGTTACCAACTGGATGGGGAAATATGAGACCCGGGACATTGTTGACGGGATTGACTACCTGGCAGCTCATTATGAGCAGGCAGATACCAGCCGCGTTGGCATTTATGGCGGTAGCTACGGCGGGTTCATGTCGCTTTATGCCACCAGCGTCAAGCCATCATATTTTGACTGTGCTGCCGCACTGAGGGCGGTCACAAACTGGGAAAACTATTACCATACAAATCCATGGTATACCATGCCCAGACTGGGCAAGCCAGAAACCGATTCGGTGAACTATGCTCGCAGTTCTCCGATCACCTATGTAGAACAGCTTAAACGGCCTGTACTTATCTTACACGGCCTCAAGGACAATAATGTTGGTTTTCAGGACGCTGCCCAGTATATCAACAAATTAATACAAACAGGCGGCAAGGATTTTCAGATGATGATGTATCCTGCCGAGCGACATTCGTTCCAGGATCCCGATAATTGGTATGATGAATACTCCCGTATTTATCATTTCATGAATGAGCATTTGAAAACGAATAATAACCAAATTTGGAACGCAGAATCGTCAAAATAGAAATATTGGCACGAAACAAATCAAATATTATTAGGTTATACCTCGTTATTTGAACAACCAATTTTGATATTTTAAATGATTTGGTCATTTGCAGCGATACTTACATTCGTAGCCGCTCTTGTCGGAGTGGATAAGCTATTGTCAGCCCCAAAATATGTAGATGGAAATTCCGATCATTTTGACGGTAAAAAGTTTGTAAACCCAGACGATTCGGGCACCCACCATTATTTTGATGTTTTAAAATGGTGGCTATCGGGCAACGACAAAGGAGTATGGCATAAAATAAGTGAGGACCCATCAGGCCGTTTTCCCGCGCCTGAGCCATCTGTGCCCAAAGATGAGTTTCGTGCCACGTTTGTAAACCACGCGACATTCCTTCTCCAGGTGGAGGGAATGAATATACTGACGGACCCGGTCTGGAGTGACAGGGCAAGCCCATACCAGTGGATCGGTCCCAAGCGTATGCGTCCCCCCGGTATCGCGTTTAACGATCTTCCTTCAATCGATATCGTTTTATTAACTCACAATCATTATGACCATCTGGATATTACAACCATTCACAAGCTTAATGAAAAATATGAGCCAAAGTTCATCGTTCCTCTGGGAGTAGAAAGATTTCTACACGACGAAGGCATTTTCGATACCGTTCATCTGGATTGGTGGGATACTCATATCTTGAAAGAACAATTCTCACTGACAGCCGTACCAGCCCGGCACTTTTCTGGCCGCGGGCTTTTTGATCGCAATAAAACCCTTTGGTGCGGCTATGTACTGCATACCTCGGTGGGAAACATTTATTTTGCGGGAGATACCGCCTATGGGAAGTTTTTGACAGATATCGGAAAACGGTTTGGCCCAATGCATACCTCTTTTATACCGATTGGGGCGTATAAACCTCGCTGGTTTATGGAACCTATCCATGTCTCACCTGAAGAAGCAGTACAGGTACATAAAGATGTGCAATCCCAAACCAGCATTGCCATGCACTTTGGAACGTTCCCAATGGCTGATGACGGTATGTACGAAGCTGTGGAAGCCCTGCAAAAGGAATTGGATTCTAGGAATGTCAACCGGAATGAGTTTAAGGTTTTGAAAGAGGGAGAAACCCATCTAAAGCGACAGGTTGAACCCATTACAAAAACAGCCTGAAATTTGCCTGGGGATTTCCCTGAAATGTATCCGCGCATTGTGGATGCAGATAAAAAATATTATCTATTAAATATACTTCATCTTAAAGAGATACCGAGTCAATCCCCGGATTTGGTAGTTATTAATTTAACGTACCAGTTATGCCAGTTCCGAAACAAGGTTTTTTTGTACCACTACTATTCGTAGCCCTACTGCTTTCAGAAGCAGCTTCCGGCCAAATAACGGTGAAGGGACAGGTCAAAGACCAACATGCTGGGAAACCGCTACCGGGGGTAAATGTCTACCTTGCAGGTACCACATTTGGGCAATCCACCGATAGCGGTGGCAAATACGAAATTTCACTTTCTGAGGCAGGACGCTACAATCTTGTCTTTAGTTTTGTAGGATACAAAAAGCAAGTTCGCCTTGTTGAATTAAATCCTCACTCTTCTGTTATCTTTAATATTGAAATGAAAAAGAAAGTGGAGCAACTTGAAGAAATTCATGTTATAGCTTCAAATAAAAAATGGCGGAAACAGTACGACTTCTTCTTTGATCAATTTATTGGGAAATCCCAATATGCCAAAGAAGTCACTATTGAAAATCCATGGGTACTTACCTTTGCAGAAGCTAATGGGGATCTTGTTGCCACTGCCAATAAGCCAATTATTATCACCAATAGGGCTTTGGGTTACAAACTTTATATTGAGCTGGTACAATTCAGATGGCCTGAAAGACGGGACCGTGGAGGGGTTTACAAAATATTATCACGCTACGAACCCCTTTCTCCCCATGGAAAGAATCAACGACATCACTGGGAAAAAAACAGGCGGAAAAATTACCTTGGCTCTTCCACTCATTTTCTAAAGACTGTTTATAACGATAATATCAAAAAAAGCGATTTTTCGGTACCAAGGTTATGGGATTTATCAACCCTTTCTGAGGGAGAAAAGAGATACCGGTTAATGACAACCACCAATGTATCAAAAAGTGCCTGGAAAAAAATAAAAGGTTATAAACTGACGCATATGCTTGAGATCAAATACCGTCACATTACTAAATATGAAATTGGAGGTCGTTCATATTCGCTCTCCATTAAAAAAGAAGGCGCAATGCAACCAACCACCAGAAGCCATATATTTTTCTTGTATGAGAACGGAATACTTCTGGATCCGGCTTCAGTGGCCATGTATAAAAACTGGGCCGACGAAAGAGTAGCAAATTCCCTTCCTACCAATTATTCAATCAAGGATTGAAATAAGTCCCTTATTTTTTCTAAACAATATTGCAATTTCAACACGAAATTGGCCTTCACTTTTTGTAGATTTATCCGTTGATTAATTGAATAACCATTAGCTCAATAGAGAGCTCAAATGTCTGACAATTACAGAGCGTTAACCCGTACATACCGACCAACGTCATTTGACGATATCGTCTCTCAGACACACGTAAGCAATACGCTAAAGAACGCCATCACTCAAAACAGGTTGGCCCACGCGTATATGTTTTGCGGCCCCAGGGGAGTTGGCAAAACCACCATGGCACGGGTATTGGCACGCACGGTCAATCAGATTGGCCAACAGATTGACGGCGAATCCCTTAACCAAACCTTGAATGTGGTTGAGATTGATGCTGCTTCAAACAACAGTGTGGATGACATTCGGGATTTGCGGGAACGAGTGCGGATTCCCCCTCAAAATGGACGATACAAGATTTATATCATTGATGAAGTGCACATGCTCAGCAAGTCGGCCTTCAATGCCCTGCTGAAAACCCTTGAAGAACCACCCGATCACGTAATCTTCATCTTTGCCACTACAGAACCGCATAAAGTACTGCCCACTATTCTTTCACGCGTGCAACGGTTCGACTTTAAGCGCATAAGCGTTGATGAGATTGTCGATCGACTGCAAACCGTAGCGCGGGACGAAAACATCGACATTGACAACGAGTCACTGCACGTCATCGCCAAAAAAGCAGACGGAGCCCTGCGCGATGCGCTCGGCCTGATGGATCAGGCTATCGCTTTTTGCGGGAATGATATTCAGCATAAAGAGCTACTTCGCGCCCTGAATGTGGTCAGCACGGAACGGATGTTTGATTTTATGAGGGCCGTTAAACAGCGGGATGCCAGTGAGGGACTCGAACTGATCAACGAATTGTTGCAGGAAGGCTATGACATCCAGGAATACCTGGTAGGGCTAACTGAGCATCTGCGCAACCTGTATGTAGCTAAAAATTCCGATAAAATGCACCTTGTAGAGGCATCCCCGGAGACTAAAGAACGATACAAAAGTTCTGCCAAAGATTTTTCCGAAGATGATCTGATGCGGATGCTTCATATTGTGAGCGAAGCCCAATATAAAATTAAGGAAGCGCATCAACCGAAAATACAGTTCGAAATTACGCTTCTGAAGCTTATCCATATGGAACGTACGGATAACCTCAATGCCCTACTTTCAGAACTGCAGGATTTAAAAAAAAAGCTCAATAAACAGGCCAAAATAACTGCTGAAGCCTCAACTTCCCAAAATACGGATACGGGTAGTCATGCTCAGTCAAAAGAGGTTGCCAATTCACTAGACGCGAAAAACGGAAATTCCCGGGCATCTGCCAATGGGCATTCTAAAACAAAACAAGAGCAGGCTACTTCCCGGAAGGAACCAAAACAACACAGCAAGGACTCTGAGCAATCGCCGGAGGAAGCCTCTAAAGAAAGTAAACAGAGGATAAATAATAAAGCTTCCGGGGATAAACGGAACGTATCAACTGCTGAAGAGCCGGAGCAGGAAGAAGATGATGAGTTCAGTAATCTTTTTGGGGAATCTTCACTGGGGCAACCATCACCGGGTAATGAGTCCGGAACAGAAACGGCTACCGAAACTATCTCAAATACTATTCCAAAACGGGCGCCAAAAGATGTGACCCTGGATGAGATCACAAAACACTGGGAAGCTTATCTTGACGATTTACGACAACACGTTCCCCAGATGCTGTATTTCCAAATGCAACGTGTAGACCCTATAAAACTAAAAAATGGGGCCTTGCTTCTCCGGTGCAATGATGATTTTGCCAAAAAAATCGTAGAAGAAAATAAACGACGGCTGGGCAAACTGCTGGAAGATCAAATTGGTGCATTCTTAAGTTTGAGCTGCACCGTTCAAAAGGATGAATCGGATCCTGAAGAATCTATGAGTCCTTATGAACGTTTTAAAAAGCTGCAGGAACGTGACCCAATTATTAAGAAACTCGTTGAACTCTTTGGAGCTGAACTCGATTATAATTTGAACCAGTGATTGTTTCTTGGCAAATCGCCGGTTTAAAAATGAATATTAACTAATAAAAAAGTTTACCATGAATCCAAATATGGCAGATATGTTCGGTAAGTTTTCCGAACTGCAATCAAAGATTGAAGAAGCGAAACAAGAACTTGGCAAGCTTGAAGTTGAGGCCGAAGCCGGTGGCGGCATGGTTAAAGTAAAAGCCAACGGCCATCAAAAGATTCTGAGTATCAAGTTGGATAAGGATGTCATTGATCCTGACGATGCCGAGATGATGGAAGATCTCGTTGTGGCGGGGGTCAACAAAGCATTGGAGAAAGCCGAAGAAGCGGCCCAGCAACGAATGCAGGACACTTATAAGGATATCCTGCCCGGCGGCGGGCTGCCAGGTATGGACCTCAGCAAACTTGGACTCTAATCAAATGTCATGCTGAATTTGTTTTCAGCATTTGCTTAAAACCCTGAAATAAATTTCAGTAACATCCTATTTTAAAAGCCAATACCTATAGATGGAAGGAACTTCTGAAATACTGGAACGAGCCATTGAACAGCTGGCTAAGCTTCCGGGTACCGGCCGAAAGTCGGCGCGGCGTATAGCTCTCTTTTTACTAAAACAGGATGAGGAGTCAGTGGTAACACTGGCCGATGCCCTAATCAATCTCAAACGCTCTATCACCCGGTGTTCCACCTGCGGAGTAATAAGCGACGGTGATCCATGCTCTATATGCAGTAATGTTAAAAGGGAGACAGGGCAAATTTGCGTGGTGGAAGAATCGCAAGACGTTTTCCTGATTGAAAAAACCAACGAATTTCGCGGCCGCTACCATGTTCTTGGCGGGGTAATCTCTCCTCTCGACAACATTGGTCCCGACGATGTTCGCATTAAGCAATTGATGCAGCGGATCCATGAGGAGGATGAACATATAGAAGAAGTGATACTTGCTCTCAATCCTGATTCTGAAGGTGAAGCAACGGCTTACTATATAAACAAACTACTCAAACCCTTCGACGATGTTACGGTTACTCGCATAGCCTATGGCATTCCAATGGGAACTGAGCTGGAATTTATTGATGAAGCTACTCTCAGCAGAGCTTTTGCCAGCCGTAATACCTTTTAAAAATTGAAAATTCCAACCTAAAAATTAGGAATTCACCTCTTAATCCTAATCTTTGTATACCTAATATCTAATTAATAGCGATAGTATGAAGTTTAAAGCCATATTTTTTTGTACTCTTTTTTCCCTGATCTCGGCAACAGGCTTCTGTCAATCCGAAAACTATTGGCAGCAGCGTGTTGAGTATAAGATGAACATAGACGTAAATGCAGCTAAACACCAGTTCTCGGGGACACAGGAAGTCACCTATTACAACAATTCACCGGATACCCTTAACCGCATTTTTTATCATCTCTATTTTAATGCATTCCAGCCTAACAGTATGATGGACGTGCGTTCAAGGACTATCGAAGATCCGGATCCCCGGGTTGGCGACCGCATTGTACACCTCCCAAAAGATGAGATCGGCTATCACCATATTAACAGCTTGAAGCAAGATGGCATACCTGTTAAATACCATGTGGATGAAACCATCATGGAAGTGACCTTAAACCATCCCATCCTACCCGGTCAAAAAAGCACGTTTTCCATGGAGTTCCAAAGCCAGGTTCCACGGCAGATACGCAGATCAGGATGGATGAATAAAGAGGGAGTCGAATTTTCAATGAGTCAATGGTATCCCAAGATCTCGGAATACGATGAAGACGGGTGGCATCCAAACCCCTACATTGGACGGGAATTTTACGGCGTCTGGGGAAGTTTTGACGTAACTATCTCTATCGACAGCTCCTATGTTATGGCAGCCACCGGCTACCTCCAGAACCCTGATGAAATTGGCTACGGTTATGCCAAAAAGTATCAACGGCCCAATTCCCCAAAATTAACATGGCACTGGAAAGCAGATCATGTACATGACTTCATGTGGGCCGCCGACCCCGATTATGTGCACACTACGGCCCAGGTTCCCGACGGCCCTACCCTGCATTTTTTCCACCAGGCAGATACGGTCGCAGTCAATGCTGACCGCTTTACACAGGCACAATTGCGCGATAACTGGGACAAGCTTGAGGCGTATATTGTCAAAGCTTTTCAATTCAACAATGAGCATTTCGGAAAATATCCCTATGACAAATTCAGTGTAATACAGGGGGGCGACGGGGGCATGGAATACCCTATGGCTACACTGATTACGGGAAATCGATCACTTCAAAGCCTGGTTGGAGTTACAGTCCATGAGTTCACACACAACTGGTTTTATGGTGTTTTGGGATCCAATGAAAGCCGCTTTCCCTGGATGGACGAAGGATTCACCACTTATGCTACAGCCCTCAACATGGATCACCTGTTCAATAACGACCAAGGTAAGCATCCTGAACAGGGCAGCTATCGATCCTATTTTGCCATAGTCAAAAGTGGCCGTGAAGAAGCGATGGATACCCATGCCGATCACTTTCACACGAATCGGGCTTACGGAGTGGCTTCCTATTCCAAAGGGGCAGTTTTTCTGAATCAATTACGGTATATCATCGGCGGCGATGCTTTCGATCGGGGTATGAAACGTTATTTCAATACCTGGAAATTCAAGCATCCGGATGGGCGCGATTTCCTGCGAATCATGGAGAAGGAATCGGGGATGGTCTTAGATTGGTATTACCAGTACTTTATCGAAAGCACAAAAACCATTGATTACGGCATTTCCTCGGTGATAGGTAATGAACAGTCTACCTTTGTGACACTGAAACGCCATGATCTGATGCCGATGCCTATCGATCTGGTTGTGACATATAAAGACGGTAGCCGGGAACAGTTTTATATTCCGTTACGTATAATGCGCAATAAAAAACCAAATGAAATGCCGGATGTACAGAGGGTAATCAAACCCGACTGGCCCTGGGTAAATCCGACCTATACAATGGTCATCGATAAGCCTTCCTCGCAAATTAAGCGAATAGAAATTGACCCGTCCCTGAGAATGGCCGATGTAAACAGGAATAATAATTCCATTGATATGGAGGCAAATATGCAGCCTAACAGCACACAGTAAAAAATTAACATAACCTCGGTATTTCCAACCGGGGTTCATTATTCATTGCCTTTAAAAGGCGACTAAAAATTTCATTCTTTCTGATGAAAATCCCTTATCTTCAGGGGTTTCATCTATTTGCAAAAAGTAGTAATTAACCTCTTATATGTCCTCCAATAAAAACGGTTACGATCAAAAATCGATCGAGGCCCACAAAAAATACAGCGGCAAAATCCGGATTGAATCAAAAATGCCCCTGGATACGCGAGAAGATCTTAGCATTGCGTATACGCCTGGAGTTGCTGAACCCTGTCGTCAAATCGCTAAAGACAGTCGTAAGGCTTACGACTATACCTGGAAACAAAATTCTGTAGCCGTAGTCACTGACGGATCTGCGGTACTAGGACTTGGAAACATTGGTCCCGAAGCGGCACTCCCCGTAATGGAAGGCAAGTGTGTGTTGTTTAAGAAGTTTGCTGATGTAGATGCTGTACCTGTAGTATTAGACACCCAGGATAAAAACGAAATCATCACGGCGGTAAAAGCAATCGCTCGCACTTACGGCGGTATAAACCTTGAGGATATTGGAGCGCCCAATTGTTTCGAGATTGAGGAAACCCTTAAAAAGGAATTGCCCATTCCGGTAATGCATGACGATCAACATGGCACAGCCATTGTGACGCTGGCCGGCATGATTAATGCCATGAAGGTAACCGGGCGGGAACTCAATAATCTCAAAATCGTAATAAATGGTTCCGGAGCCGCAGGCGTTGCTATTGTTAAGCTCTTACAGCATGTGGGAGTCCGGGAAATTATTATGTGCGACAGCCGAGGGATCTTATATGAAGGCCGAGGAGAAATGAATCCCATTAAACAGAAAATGGCGGAGATTACTAACCGGCATCGTGTAAAAGGCAAGTTGGGCGATGCCCTTGAAGATGCAGATGTATTTATCGGTGTTTCCGTTCCCGGTGTTCTTAAAAAGAAGATGATAACACGGATGTCAAAGAATCCCATCGTCTTTGCTATGGCAAATCCAATCCCTGAAATTATGCCGGAGGAAGCTTTCGAAGCCGGGGCACATATCGTCGCAACCGGTCGCTCGGATTTTCCCAATCAGATTAACAATGTGCTTGCCTTTCCCGGGCTTTTTCGGGGAGCATTAAATGCCCGAGCATCCAACTTTACCTATCAAATGTATGTGGCTGCTGCCTACGGTATTGCCAACTGTGTAGATAATCCTACACCCGAAGAAATTATACCCAGCACCTTTGACAAAAGAGTCGCTCAGCAGGTTGCAAAAATAGTTGAAGATGTATGTGAAGAGGACAAGGAATTAGCTTTTTAATGCTTTTCGGGTACAAATCACAAGACCGAGCAAGCGCCTTCTTCAGCTGAATATAAATGCGGTAGCCATACGTATCCAGCATAATCAAATCCCCTCCATTTGTAACAATCCCCCGTATCTCCACTCTTTTACCTACAAGATATTTCGGAACAATCATTTAGCTATACCATTAAAGCCAATAGATATTAACTAACATCGTACAGACGGGGGTATTATGGTGAATGATTCGGGAAGTTTTACCAAACTTATATTTTACATTTTGTTATTTCCTTCGCTTTTCCAGGAAAAAGTCATCTCTTTTGCATGGGGGGCCAATGATCCCGCAATTTTGATGGTCGGGAAACGGCTATTTCTGCTATTACCGGCATTTGCGTTTATTATAGGTTGCTGGATAACCATACCGGCACTGCTAACGGCTATATTCCGACACAACAGGCGTAACTTTATCATGACACTTTTTATCACCTGGTGGGACCTTGGTAAAGCCGTTGTCTCTTTTTGGGGGGGGATTTTCCGCTTTCTTCTTTATTTTGCTGTAACGCTTCTTGGTTTAGCCAAGACCCTGGTTCTGGGTATTTGGTCTGTTATTCAATCGATCGTAGTAATGCCCTTCCGTATAATGGGAAGAGCCTCGCGACGTGTCGTCGGTTCTGATATCCCATGGATAGCCGTATTTCTAACTATATTTTGGGTGCTTATTGAGTCAACAATTTTCACTTATGTAACCACCCCGCTGGTGCTCGACACGATGTCAAACATAACCGGCGAACAGCTTTCCATGACGGTCATCAGGATTCCTTTATTTACATTCCTGTTTTTTATTGTCCTTGGGAGTTATGCGGTCCTCTCTACTTTTGTTGAGTCTGTTAAAGAGAAAGACATTTCACAGATTCTTGGTATCGGTGTTATCGAAATTATCGTACTCTTTGTTGAAGTCGTATTCCTTTACAGGGAATTTGTGGATGCCCTGGTGCCCTGGTTCTCATTGTATGCCCAGAATTTTGAAATAAGCATGACGGGTATTCTGGCAGTATCAACTTTTATGTGGTTTGGCATTCGTAGCCTGTCATGGTTCCTGTTCGCCTCATACGGAACCCCCACTATTATGTCAATTATTCAAGGAAAGGGACTTAAAACCACAAAAGCCTCGAAAAAGAAAGATGTTGAAGACGAGATCATTTGGGATGTCTCGAACGGTTTTATGAACAGCCTTAAAAATGATGCTGAATGGGCACGAGAAAAAGGACAAGAAGTACTGGAATCATTCATGCTGCCGCCACTGCAAATAATTGCAGCTGCCATTAACTTCCTTACCCTTTTGGTTAATGGCATGCACTTGTTCGAGCTTCCTTTTCAAACCCTGGAAGATATCAAACCTTCCAATGTTCTGATCGAAACGCTCTCAGAGCAAAGCAAGGAGCTGAAAACATCCACTTCATCCAATTAACTGAAGATTATGCGTTTCTATATTCGTAAATCATCTCTCGTCCTTCTTGCCTTAACAACACTTTTTATAACAAGCTGTTCCCTTGAAGGAGAACAGAAGCCCCGGCTTTCCATGTTTATCGGGGTGGATGTCAGCGGATCGTATGTAAATAGCGGAAACTACGAGAAATCACTGGACTTCCTGTCTCATTACATTTATGCCCACCTAAACGGACTGGGGGGACTTGAAAAACCCAACGTATTGTTTGTAAGCTCAATTGGAGGAGCCAATCCAGGTGAGCCTAAAGCATTCTATCCCATCCAGGTATTCCAAAACAAATCAGTGGATGAAATCCGAAAAAAACTCAACCAATACTTTCCCAAAGATAGACAAAATAACCTCACCGACTTTAATGCTTTTTTTGAGCAAATTGCTCTTACTATCCGTAATAAAAACCTGGTTTTGCGTCCCGTATCAGTGGTTATGCTCAGTGATGGAGTCCCGGATATCAAAAAAAATGGGGAAACCGATTTCCGAAGTATCGACCTTGATCCACTCGAAAAACTTTCCAGAAATATCACCCTTCGGTTGCTTTACACAGATCCGGTAACCGGCAAGAAATGGCAGACTGAAATCCCGCGGCGACGAGTTAAAATATGGACTCAAAGCGCAGATGTGATGACTACCTGGAATGATTCTACAATTTTTTTGCCCGACAGTTCACTGACGCTGGCAAAACAAGACCGTTGGCTTGACTGGACCAAAGACAACGTCGACTTTGGAGTTCGGGCTCGACGGGTGGATTAAATTGGGAATTAAAAATTAGGAGTTAAGGATTCACTGGCCAACCATTTGTTTCTGTTTTTAAACCAATAAAATAATTTACTAAAACAGGTTCGCTTGTTCGCTGTCTTCCTTGGGTGCACGCTCAATTTTAGGATTGGAAATCTCTCCCTGGTTAATTTTCAGCATATTCGGCTTAAATTTCTTTCCATAAATCCGACGTGCAACTCCCTGGAGCGCTTTTTCCCCACGGGGTGTAATAAAAAGTCGGTCATGATCATCCAAAGAGAGAAAACCGAACTCTTTGAGGTCATTTACTATCATATAAGCCAGTTTGCTTACCGCTCCGGAATTCTGCTCTACATAGTCACGGCGGGGAGCCTGGTCATCCGCAGAGTAAACCAGCCCAAGGATGTTCATTTCTACCTCTGTCAGAGGGTAGCCTTCACAACCCTTTGTAAGCGTTTCATCCCATGCCTTTTGACTATAATACCGACTAAACCACCACTTACCTTCTTTTATCAACTTATTTGTCAAGGCGCAGGCAAAATATTCTCCAGGCTTTGCCTTTTTGGGGATGCCCCGGTCGCGGTACATCGATACCAGGGTAGCCAAATCCAACTCATGCAAATTTGGCGGATAGGAGAAAAAATGTTCTTGTGTTTTTTCCATGACGCATCAAATTAGAAAACTGGTAACTAATTATCATATTAAAATTCAACGACGACAATATATTTTTTACCTGTGGTAAACTACGTTTATCTCATTACCAACCATGACAGACGTTGAAAAAAGCCGGTCCGACCGCTGCCGTGTTCAGGATGAAATGTTATTATAAGGTATTGGCATAAAACTAGTTGCAAGAAGTCAAATCTCTCCCTTCTTACCAGTAAGTCTATTTCCCTTTTTCCGTGATCAGCTGTACTGCAATATCCATAGACACATCTTCGGGCTTGATATCATCCGGCAGACTTATATTTGTTTTGCCATATTTGATATATGGCCCATATCGGCCGTCCATCACCCTAACTTTCTTGCCATTCGAGGGATGCTCACCCAGCTCTTTGATTACATTACTTCTCTTCGACTTGTTTTTCTTATTCGCCAACAGTTCCAGGGCTCGATCCAGCTCAATGTCGAGTACATTATCACTTCGCTTGAGTGATGCAAATGTTCCGTCATGCACCACAAAAGGACCGTAACGCCCTACGCCGGCTCTCACTTCTTTCCCTGTATCTGGATGCTTGCCTAATAAGCGCGGTAGCTCGAGTAGACGCAAAGCCAGATCTAAATCCACCTCTTCAGGTTTCATCCCCTTTAACAGAGAAGCCCGCTTAGGTTTTTTGTTATCCTCGGTTACTTCACCGACCTGCACATACGGTCCATAGCGGCCATTCAGCACAAAAATAGGTTTTCCGGTTTCTGGGTGTTTGCCAATAGACTTAGGGCCCTCTTCCTCAGCTTTAATTAGTTCTTCGAGTTTCTCAACGGTAATATCACTGGGTTTCCAGTTTTCGGGGATGGAAGTAGTTAATTCTTCACCATTTGTCTTCTTTTTAACATAGGGGCCAAATCGCCCGACAAATACCTGTAAATTATCCAAATCTTTCAAAGGCAAATCAAGATGACGGGCTTCCTGGGGATCAATTTGATCCTCCTGCTCATCCACTTTTGCCTTGAGTCCCTGTTTACCTTTATAATAATCGCTTAAATATTCTTTTGTATCTAATTCTCCCTGGGCAATCTTGTCCAGCTTGGCTTCCATCTCCGACGTAAAATCACTGTCAACTACATCATGCAGGTTTTTTTCCAATAGCTCTGTTACCGCGAAAGCCGTAAAGGTCGGAATCAACGTCTTGCCTTCGGATTCTACATAACCCCGATCCTGGATGGTACTAATAATAGAAGCATACGTACTCGGTCGCCCGACACCGCGTTTTTCAAGTTCTTTAACCAATGTTGCCTCAGTGTAGCGCGAAGGAGGCTGGGTTTCGTGGGAAATAGGTTCAATGCCCGCCTCTACGATTTCTTCCCCTTCGTTTAGTTCCGGAAGGAATTTTTCCTGGTTTTCCAGGGCGGCATCGGGATCATCACTACCTTCCACATAGGCTCGAAAGAATCCGGGAAAAATGATTTTCTTGCCACTGGTTTTAAACTCAGCGACTTTACCATTCGCTTTTGCCTCGATAGTCACATTCGTGAATTCCAACTCAGCTTCTGCCATCTGAGTTGCAATAGTACGTTTCCAGATTAAATCGTAAAGCCTAAATTCGTCACCACTGAGTCCCGAATTTTCCGGTTTCGTAAACCTACTGCCGGCTGGGCGAATAGCTTCATGGGCCTCCTGTGCATCTGAGCCTCCCGAATAATTGCGCACTCGCTTGAACAAATATTCTTCACCGTATTCATCCTTGACCGCATTCCGAGCAGCATTGATTGCCTGCCCCGAGAGACGAGCGGAGTCTGTACGCATATAAGTAATATACCCGTTTTCGTACAGTTTCTGGGCAACGCCCATCGTTCGCTTGGCAGAAAAATTTAATTTTCGGTTAGCCTCCTGCTGCAAGGTTGATGTAATAAAGGAAGGCGATGGATTACGCTTCTGCCGGTTTTTACTTACATCGGAAACCTTCCATTCAGCTTCATCGAGATCATCCCGCAGTTCTGCAGCGGTTTTATCATCCAGCAGTACTACTTTTTCAGGCTTTTTAAGCTTTCCCGTATGCTCATCGAAATCTTTACCGGAAGCCAAACGTTTGTCATCCAGACGAGTCAAATCTGCTTCAAAAATTGTTTTGTCATCCGTCTTATGAAGCTTCGCTTTCAAATCCCAATACCGAGCCGAGTGGAACTTCATTCGTTCTCGCTCCCGTTCCACAAGAAATCGTACAGCCACCGATTGTACACGTCCGGCCGAAAGTCCCGGGGCTATCTTTTTCCATAACAATGGAGAGATAGTATAACCGGCCAACCGGTCTATGATCCGGCGTGCTTCTTGGGCATTAACCAAATTCAAGTCGATATCCCGAAAATGATTCAGAGCATCCTGAATAGCTTCTTTCGTGATTTCACGAAAAACCATGCGCTTAACCGGCACATTCGGCTTCAGTATCTCTGTCAGATGCCAGGAAATGGCCTCTCCCTCACGGTCTTCGTCCGTTGCCAGAATCAACTCATCAGAATCCTTAAGCTCCTTTTTCAGTCGTTTAACAACCTTCTTTTTACTTGAAGGAATAACGTAGAGCGGCTCAAAATCTTTCTCGGTATTAACGCCCAGGTTTGCCCATTCCTCTTTTTTAAATTTTTTGGGAACCTCCTTGGCATTGGCCGGAAGATCCCGAATATGTCCCATGGAAGAATCAATCACGAATTCCTTGGGAAGATACTTCTTGAGCGTTTTGATTTTTGTGGGAGACTCTACAATTACTAACGACTTCATAAATAATACGTTCTACAAATTTTCGATCATATCCTTTAACTCCGAGGCATGATCTTTAGTATTTACCTTTTCTATAATGCCCAAAACTGTTCCATCGGTATCAATAAGATACGCAGAACGGGAAGGCGCCTCATATTTCTTGCCATACATGCTCTTTTCAACAATTGAATCAGTGGCCTTGGCAAAGTTATACTCGGGATCCGAAGCAAGGATATAATTGATTCCCATTTTTTCGGCATAGTTCTTATGGGAACCACATGTATCCTTGCTAACAGCTACCAGGTTATATCCTTGTTCATCAAACCAATTCGCATCTTCAGCCAGGCTTGCATTCTGTTTATCACAACCGGATGTATTATTTCTCATATACACCGAAACAATGGTTGGGCGATCCAGAAGATCAGCAAACTTTACGGTTTGTTCCTCTCCATTTTTGACAATATCGAGCGTAAAATCAGTATCTATTTTCGTTCCTTTTTCAATCATAGTTCCTTTTTAATAAAATTGTTCTCGCTTCCAGTTTTAGAGAGTATTGTAACTCGAAAAATGACCGAAATCGTTCTCTTAAATACTGAATATTTGATCCTTTAATAATAAAACGTTCGACGAGATACACCAAAAACTTTTTTGAGCGCGATAATATCGATTTTACTTGAAGATTAGATGAAGGAAATAAGACGGAGACGGGGATACCAGGCTAACTATTGGATACAAAATTTTTACCCGGATTATCATTATAAACCTTGGCTTATCGTTTTCATGCCTTGCTCTTCAAAAGATATCTTGCTACGGCGGCCAGCACAATAGAATGATCAACGGTACCTTTATTCACCAGATCCAGAAAATCATCAAGAAAAATTCGGTGTATGTTTATGCGTTCGTGCTTATCTTTTGTGTGTTCTTCTACCCCGGTAAAGCGACACTGTTCAGCCAAATACAAATGGGTAAAGTTTGTCATAATAGCCGGATTTGCACTCACTTTACCAAGACTGGACCATGAATCCGACTCATAGCCGGTTTCTTCTGCGAGCTCTCTCTGAACTGCTTCGAGCGGCGCCTCTCCGTGATCAACCATTCCCCCAGGAACTTCAAGGGTAGGTTGTTCAATCCCAAAACGGTACTGTTCAACACAAACCACATATCCATCCTCTGTTATGGGGATTACATTCACCCATTCAGGTGCTTTCAGTACATAAAAATCACCCTCATTTTTTTCGGCCTCCGATTCCAGCCGCATCTTCCGATGCAAAAGATTAAATATTGGTGTCTGATATTCCTTATTTTCATAAACTATCGACCATGGTTCAATTGAAAATTGAAAAGATATATTACTCATAACTGTATTATTTATGACTGAACGATACGAGTTCCAATCCGAAGATATTAGCTCAGAAGCAGAAATCAACAAACATGTTGAAGAAGCTTGCAATATCATGGAATCAATTTATGAAAATGGCGAATATCCCAAGGTATTGGTCAAACGATCGTGGTCCAAACACAATCCAATTATTACCGGTGAAATGGCGCGTCCCAAAGCATATCGCTGGTATCTGCTCAGAGAGCTTAAGAAGCTTGCTGAAAAGGGAGCTGTCATCAAAGTGATCCCATCCCGGGAACGCCTCCCTTTGAATGACCCTCAGCTTTTGGATAACACCGATGAGGATGAATGGGATATTACCCAAAAAAAGCTTTTTTTGTTCAGCCCGGAACGAATCGATATCTCGCTTAACCGACTAGAACACTATACAGGCACCAACCCCGAAGATTTCCAGCGTTATATCTTATTTACCAACTACGATATGCATGTTGAAGTGTTCCTGGAAAAATTCCCGGATTGTATAAGGCCGGCGCGTGTGGGGGTACAGATGCCTGCTTTTCATTATAAATTGGATGAGAACAAGGGAATAACCCTTGTAAATATCGGCGTCGGCCCATCAAATGCGAAAACCATTACCGATCATATCGCGGTCCTTCGTCCCGACGCCATGGTTATGGTTGGTCACTGCGGCGGATTGCGCAATCACCAAGAGATTGGGGATTTCGTACTGGCAACCGGTTTTATGCGCAATGACGGGGTGCTGGATGATATCTTGCCGCTGAATATCCCTATAACCCCCAATTACCTGTTAAATGTATATTTGAAGGAAGTGCTTGATAAATATAATCGCGAACACCGGATGGGGACTATTTTTACCACCGGCAATAGAAATTGGGAATTCGTCAAACGGCGAACGGTCGAACAAATTCATATGAGCCGAAGCATCGCGGTGGATATGGAGTCGGCCACTGTGGCAACCAACGGGTACCGATATCGAATCCCAAATGCGACATTACTCTGTGTCAGTGACAAACCGCTTCACGGCAAACCGAAACTTAGTGCGGAAGCCCAGGAGTTTTATGAAGATTCAAAAGAGCTTCATCTCGAGATGGTGATCGAAGCCCTCGATATGTGCAAACAGAACTATCCTGAAGGCCTGCCCAATGCCAGTATCCGCGCCATGAACGAGCCGCTGATGGGTGGTCCGGACGAGGATTGAAAAAGAACAGACGGGAAATGGCAAACATGATTCATGGCCCATCATGCCTGACAAATATATTTTAAATTCATTAGGCTGTGAGGATCTGCACTCCCGAACTTGTGTAATTTAGGTCGGTTGGATAATCCGGCTATTTTGCTATCAGAGTAAATTTAATGCTGGCAAAGCGGGGTATGTCGCACCGACCTTCGAAGGTGGGTATCACCATCTCAAACCTATCCATCCTGAAGACGGGCAAAGCCAAAGCAATACATTTTACCACGCTCAACACCATTTGTGAGGCGCTGGATTGTCAGCCGGAGGATATCCTGAAATATGAAAAGAAATAACTATCAGGGCAGACGGCAAAAGGCAAACGTAAGGTGATCATATTCAGCTTCGAATCAAGTACTGAAATTTTATAAAAAATTCACGATGGTTCTGTCGGAATCCATCTATGCCCGTGGGACCCGGCTCGTTATACTTTTTTAAATTATCGGTCATCCCAATATAGAACTTGGAAAACGGGTTCAACTTATAATAAAGCAACGGATAAACCTGGAACTCCTTACTAAAGGAGTTGTACTGTGTAATAAGTCGCAGGAACAGCTTCCTTGAGAAATTATACTTACTGTTCAAACGAACGATATCCCCCCTATAGTAATTTTTGGAGTCGTCAAGCGATGACAGTGTGGAGTAATTATAATCCAATGAGAGGTGTAAGCGGGGGGTAGGCTTGATATTTGCATAGGCCGAAATTCTATAGCCATGCCCCAAAGTTGGATTATCAGTTCGATAAATGCTGCGGCCCAACTCAAGGTGGCCTCCGAACGAGAGAACGTTCAGTGGGTTTGAATTAACGGTCAGCATCATACGGTGCATCTTTGTAAAGAACCGTCCCCGATACTGCTCATCATTCAACGGCAGATAAGCAATCGATAGGCTCGTTTGTCCACCGAATTGATTATAGAGACCGGCATAAAAATAGCGCTCCATAAATTGACCTGAAAAATCATATCGCCAGCTCCCGTTAATATTTAAACTCCCGTTGGTCCACCAATCTTTATTCGGATACCAAGAAATATTCTGACTTGACTGGAACTGTCTTCGATCCGTCCTGTTTATAAAACCACTTTGAGTCTGAAATGTTGGGGAAAAGGATTTGTAATCGAATGAGAAACTGTAATATTTAGCTTCTCGCTCAAACTCTGCACTAATCAAACTACCGCTATACTGCTCACCGTTGAAGGCCGCATCATACAAACTGTTTCCGAATTTCCGTGAGTTATTAAACAAAGTTGTATCCTGCAGCTCTCTGGTATCGGAATATCCCACCTGACCGTTGAAATAATAATGATCCGCTAAATTCAGATTCCAGTCAATACTTCCCACATAGTTAAAGGCGTCATCCTGGTTACGGGCGGTGATCAATCCTCCGATATAAGATTCCGATCCTATATTATACTTGCCCCGAAGAACATTATTATATGCCTTTATATCCGACTTGATCAAGGAACTGCCCAACTGGCCGGGGATGACAAAAGCAGCGTTTCGATCATAAGCCGTCAAAAAAGCGAGAGTGAAATCACTGGTATTTTGCGTTACCTTTGCGGCGGCAAGCGGGTGATTAATCATCCGTGAATAGAATAAATCCTCTGGAGTACCAAACAGATCGGCCCGCTTCATAAAAAACGGCCGCTTCTCCGGGTAGTAGAGTGCAAAAGTTTGATTGGCATCTATCTGGGCCGCATCCGTTTCTACCTGGCTGAAATCAGGATTCACAACAGCATTTAACGAAAGGGTAGACGTCGGAGAATAGGAAATACTACCGCCAATTCGTCCCTTAACAGGCCCATGATCCAAGCCCGAGGAAGGATCGGAAGCATCATTAGCAGAACTGTTTTGATAGCTCATTCCGTAAGGCAACAATTCCACGGTATTACTGCTTTCAACCCCTTTCATATTTACAAGGCTCCCGTTTTGACATAACAGGCAGGAATTATCAATCTGTACATTGGTCCATACTAGCTGATACCGTTTATTGCGTGGATAATTACGAATAAACTGTATAGACCAATTCTGTACACCCCGCTCAGGAAAGTGCAGGCTTTTAAAGGGAATTTTCATCACAGCCGTATATCCGGAATCGTTAATAGAACCTTCCGACTTCCAAAGCACATCATAGTTCATATCCTCATTATTGCCACTTCTCATTCCATCCATTTGCACGCCCAGCGGATTGATAAAAAATTCATAAGCATGCTGGTTGCTGCCGAAAGGATCCAGGAATATACCTACAAAGTCATCGCGAAAGCTTTCATCGCGGTCAGCAACATGAGCTCGTATTTTATTGGGTTTGGGATCATCGCATATAAAACCAATGTAGAGATTATCCTCACTATACAGAACCTTTACTTTCGTCGTTACGGGCGCAGGGGCATCATCATCGGGCTGTACCTGATGCCTAATAAATACGGCATCGGCCTTTCGCCATTCGTTGCTGTTTAAATCCCCGGTAATCTCGATATCTTTTGAAATATGACGGGGCTTCAGAACATTTTTTAATTCCTCATTTGATTGCCCTTGAACACTGGCAGAAAAGAAAAAAAGAAATACCAATAGAAAAGCCACTATACCGTGCTGATCTCCTTTTAACATGTACATTATTTTAAGCGTTGAATTTGAGCGTTTTGGAATTCATGATACGAAGCTCAGAAAAATTGTTTCACTCAAATAAGGCGATTGCCGCTTTTTTACATTTTCTGTAAGGATTGCCCACCGAATCAGTCTTACTTAATAAACTTGAATCAAGATGAGACCATTATGAGTGATTCTGAACAATTTGAAGCCGATGACTTTATCAAGCGTACGGTTAAAGAAATGCAGCCGGATGAACAACCCCGGGAAAAACTGGTTAATTATGGAAGCGAAAGCCTGTCGGATGCCGAACTGCTGGCTATCCTGCTGCGAACCGGCAGCACTAAGATGAACGTGATCCAGATGGCCCAGGCTTTGCTGGATCATTTTGACGGGCTCCGTTACCTGGCTCGAAAAAACTGGCAGGACCTGAAAATAATCCCGGGAATGGGGAAGGTAAAGTCGTTGACGCTGGAAGCTGTCTTTGAACTATCTAGACGCATTCAGGTAGCCCGCCTGGGCGAACAGATCCAGATCACCTCCCCGGAAGATGCCGTGGCCTATTTCAGTCCCAAACTCCGAGACCTGACAAAAGAAGTGTTTATCGTTGCATTCCTCAATAATGCCAAAGTCGTAATGGGCTATAAAAAAATCAGCTCTGGGGGTTCTACGGCAACCATCGTGGATCCTGCGGAAGTGATGCGGCAGTCTGTTATGAACGAGGCTAACAGTATTTTACTGTTACATAACCATCCCAGCGGTAATAATAAAGAATCCAAAGCCGATATCCAGCTTACCAAACGCATCGCAGAATCGGGTAAACTCCTGGGTATTCCGGTAGATGATCACATCATCATCGCCGGCGACGGCTATACCAGTTTTCGCGCTAAAGGGCTTATTAACTAAATAATTAGAAATTACGGAGCATGAAAAATAAAAATCTTATATTTACAGCTAATTTAAATTGCTCATAAAGCGAATTTTGATGAAGAAGTATTTAAAAGCCATTATTAAAGATTCTCTTGCCCAGTTCGATTTGGATAAAAATAATATACCTGAAATACAGATCGAACAGCCTAATCTACCTGAACACGGCGATGCCGCATCCAATATCGCCATGAATCTGGCTTCGGTGCTTAAAATGAATCCACGGAAAATAGCCGAGCAGGTTGTTGGAGGATTGAAATATGATCCCAAAAAATTGTCAGCGGTTGAAATTGCAGGTCCCGGCTTCATTAATTTTCGTTACGCAGAGAATTATTTATTTGATGAATTAAAAGATATCCTGGATAAAGGAGAACATTACGGAAAGTCTGATTCCCTGGACGGAAAACGAATCCTGGTTGAATTTGTAAGTGCAAACCCGACAGGGCCACTGACAGTGGGGCACGGCCGTAATGCCGTACTAGGGGATACCATTGCTAATCTTTTGGAATGGACTGGGGCAGACGTTGACAGGGAATATTACTTCAATAACGCCGGCCGGCAAATGCGCGTGCTGGGACAAAGCGTCCGCGCACGGTATCTTCAAGAGTTGGGTGTGAATGCTGAACTTCCTGAGGACGGATATGAGGGAGAGTATATTCGAGACATTGCACAATCGCTGGTTGAGGAATACGGGAAAGACCTTGTCGATACGGATGATATTACTCCCTTCAAAGAAAAAGCCGAGAAGCTCATCTTTGAAGACATTCAGTATACACTCAAAAGGATGAATATCGAGATGGATTCTTTTTTCAACGAGCATACCCTCTATGAAGACGGATCTATTGACAAAGTCGTGAAAACCTTTCGCAAAAAAGGCTTGGCATATGATGAAGATGGCGCTACCTGGTTCCGGACAACAAACTTCGGTAAAGAGAAAGATACCGTACTCATCAAAAGCAGCGGCGAACCTACTTACCGTCTACCGGATATTGCCTACCATGCCAACAAACTGGATCGAGGCTATGACCAATGTATTGATGTGTTCGGCGCCGACCATATCGATACCTATCCCGACGTTCTTTCCGGAATAGAGGCCCTGGGTTATGATAAGTCCAAAGTGGATGTTATTGTCTACCAATTTGTGACCATTGTAAAAGAGGGCAAACCTTTTAAGATGAGCACACGAAAAGCAAACTTCGTGACCCTGGATGAACTAATGGAAGAAGTAGGATCCGATGTCACACGCTTTTTCTTTGAGATGCGTGCTCCAACGACCCACTTGGAATTTGATATCGCTGAAGCCAAAGAGGCGGGAGAGAAGAACCCCGTCTTCTACCTGCAGTATGCCCATGCACGAATCAAGAGCATCTTGCGCAAAGTCAGTGAGGAATATGCTTTTACAGGAGCCCCAAAACTGAACATATTGACCCACAAGTCAGAAACGAATTTAATGAAAAGTTTAATTCGACTTCCCGAGATGATACAGAGTGCAGCGGAAAGCCGGGAACCTCATCGCCTGATTAATTATCTCGAAGACCTGGCCTCTACTTTTACATCCTTCTATCATGATTGCAGAATTCTTGGGGAAGAAGAAGACCTCGTCTACGCTCGTACGGAACTAGCCAGTGCAACAGCGCAAGTGCTCGCAAACGGACTGGGCATTTTGGGCATCAACGCTCCAGATAGGATGTGATTAACCGAGACCGTATAAGATCAAGTTGCAAGTTAAAAGATTCGGGTACTGAATCTTGAAGCCTTATGCCGGAACCAGTTTTGAGAAGCAAACGATACCTTTACTGAACTGGTCCGTGATACTGAAACCGGCCTGTTCAAACATTTTGTTGCTCTCTTCAATCGTCCAAAAGGTGATGCCTCCGAACCCTGCCGAATCCTGCAACAAACGTGCATACCAGGCGTCTGCTTTCACCAAGTGCATCATAAAAAAGACGCCATCCTTTTTTATGACGCGACGGGCTTCATAAAGTACTTTTATCGGATCCGTCAATTCGTTTAAGGTACCTCCCATCGTAATCCCTTCAAAAGTAGCCCCATAAAACGGCAAGTGTCGGGCGTCTGCACGCAATAAGTAAAGATCTACTTGTTCAGCTTCCGATTTCAACCGGGCTTCCTGAAGCATCTGTTTTGAAAAATCAAGGGAAACTACCTCGGCTTCTGGCTCTGCTTTCTTCAATAAACGCCCGTACAGGGCCGTCGAACAACCAATATCCAGATATAGCCCCCCGGACCTTGGATTTAGCCAGTCGATCAATAGCTCCCGTTCTTTTTCAATAGGAAATTCTTCCCCTGTCAGGATAGAAAGTGATCGCTTGCGCCAAATATCCTCGTACAAAGCTGCCGTAACTTTCCAATGATTTGAGCTCTGCGCCCAAGACATGCTCACCGGCTCTTCAGCCAAAAGATCGATAATATTATTTTGGATCACATATTCATCCCCTTTATTGGAACAAATAGTGCCATTAAAATTCTTTTGCAACTCAGAAACTTCATGCGGGATATTAATTGAGGAACGCTCATATTTCGGAGACCTAATTTCGAGAGACATAAGAGGCTTTTTATCGTTATTCCCGGCTGACCCGGGCAAACTAATCGTAACTGATGCAGAATGATACGCAGATTTAAAGCACGTGTTGCAATTACAACTGACTTTCCTTTTGCAAGATTATGGAAATCTGTGCCCCCTTTTGAACACCAAGCATCTCCTCAGCATTTCCCTTATTAATGCCAATCTCCAGCATACCCGAACTACCGATATAAACGACCGGTTCTCCCTCAGTCACCTTGCCGAATGTAGAGGCAATTTCATCCAGAATAGTATTGCCCACATAGATTTTAACGCTCTTCTCACCAATAACTTCGCGCAATAGAGACTCCGAGATATTCGTAATAAGGTTCCCAAATTTATCGATATGGATGACCATTCCTTCCAGTCCGTCTTTATCGGCAATCGGAACCGTCCAGCGATAGGTAACCAGCTCATCAAGAGGTTCACCAAGATCTTCAAGCTTTACGCCGTCGCTCAGGTGGGCAGCGGCAGGGGCAAAAATATCGCGCCCGTGAAAAGTATTTGATGGGTGGTCCCTCCAGTACCTGTGATTCGTAAGCCGAACTGCAGAAAAATCCTGATCCTGGGTAAGAAGGGAGAAGATTCCATTGTCCGGTCCAACAAAATATTGGTCCGCAATTCGAAGGGCGATAGGGTTGCGATTGGTTCCTACCCCGGGATCCACAACCACCAGATGCACTGTGCCAGACGGAAACAACATAGCAGAATTCTTCAATATCCAAGATCCCGCCATAATATCCTGCGAAGGTATTTCATGGGAAATATCTAC
>JASFMR010000007.1:0-56435 GCA_050117475.1 Balneolaceae bacterium
AGCAATGTCAAACCGAGCGCCCTGTGGAGGGATGGTGGTCCGGGAGGATAACAGATCTTCCCAGGCCATCCCATATTCTATGATATTGGTGACCTGAACTTCCTCACTGAATAAAAAATTCAATTTTGGTTTTGTTAACGTATTCATTGTGGTACAATTTTAAGTTGGAAGAACCCGCAAAAGGTTTCTTCATATTGTTTCTTGTACCAAAGTAGGGCCACGGAGGGGGAAAAGATTGAAAAAAAGCGACATTTCCAGCTAGCGGAATATCTTACTTTTCCAATGTGGCAGTATCCCAGTTAGCTTTTGACTTACCTGCTTGATAAGCACTTTCCAGAAATTCCAGCAGCGTTTTTTCAGGATTGGTTGATCTTCGCATGTCATCGTACACCAGTATGGCAAGTGGACTGCCATTTTGTTCAATCCAGTGGGCACTATCTGGTTTTAGTACGGCCGCAGTCAGATTATCAGGAGCAGGATAAGTGTACGAATAGAAAGCTGCATCAGTAATATTGTTATCACCTGGCCAGAAACCAAAGCTGATCACTTCATGAGAGTAAGCCTCCTTTTCGACAGGCCCGGCATTGGGCAAAGCAGGTGCTTTTTTTCCCGAAAAACGGGTTACCGCTAGATCAAAACTATGCCAATAAAGTTGTACGGGACATACTTTTCCGCAGAAATTCTGATTAAACATCTTAAAAATACGGTCGACTTGTACAAGTATGTACCAGTATCGTTCAACATAAATTTTATCGTAATGTTTATGCTCTTTGTCCTTTGCAAAATTTTTGGGATTGGCGACGGGCTGATCGTATGGTTTCGCCAGAATATTGGTTATAATTTCCAGCTCTGATAAAATTTCGAAGACATTCTCATAAAACTCTGAAACAGTAAGTCCGTCATAAAGGTCAAAGGAATGCTGAAGACCCGTACCGGCAGCTATATTGAGCTTATGATTCTTAAAATCAAAATTAATTTCAAAGCGGTAGTCATCATAGGGAATAGGTCCCGTACCGATACCGAAGGTGTTGACGTAAAGAGGGACATGCCACCAATGGTTTTGTGGTGGGGTCAATGTCATTCGAATCTTACCTACAATTTGAGTAAATAGGTGAAGCGTTTCTTTAGTAGGTCTCCATTCATCGAGTGATAAGGATGGGAATTTTACGGTTTTATTCATTTCGCCTTCAGAATCATGTCATTCACGGAATGATTTTACACTCTCTATCAAAAGATAACCCGTGCCAGGGTGCAAACGTTCATGGAAGAAGTGAATAAACCTTAATTAGCCATCATGAGTAAATAATATGGTAACTAGGAGAACCGAGTCGGCTAATGCCTGTAAAGAATGAGGCTGATTTCGGTTCAAATACAACCAATCGCCCCTTGTTAGTTCATTAACATGGTCATCTACGGCAAAGGTTACCTTTCCCTCGAGACATTGTACAGATAGTTGGCCATTTACACTATGTTCGGTAATTTCTTTCCCCCTCGGGATAACCATCCTAATTACTTCCATATCGTCCGTTTTCATCAAAGCAAGTGTCGCATCAGTTGGCATATCATCCCGCAGATTGTTGAGATTTAAAACTTCGCCTGCATTAATTTTTTGTTGAGCCATTGGTTCCTCTCATATTCTATGGTTCATATTAACTGGAGTAAATCTATTCCGAAAAATAAATACGTTATTGGCAACGGTTTCTAATAGCAGCAATATCTTCTTTTGTGAGTTTCAAATGAAAAATATCCTGTTTCTCCATTATTGCATTCATGATCGACTTTGGGTTGTCAACGTGACTGAGTCCCATAGCATGCCCACTTTCGTGTGCTAATACCGTTTTAAGTTCAGCCCTGTTTGAAAATTGAAATATATTGATCTTTTCGCTATCCCCCTTTTTGATATAACGTCCCTGGTCGAATTTTTTTGGTTCAGAAAAACGGTCGTTATAATCTGATATCATCTTATTTTGTCGATCAATAAGTGAATTTAGATGTTCAGATTTTTGATTGAGTCGATGTCTTGTCGATTCTGTTGCTTGTTGCTTCTGTTTAATTTCGTATTTCAGATAATTAATACGATGTTGGCTTTCCTTAATTTCCGATTGTTTACTTTTTGGGACTCCCCCTTTTGTTTGCCATTTTGCAATAGCTGCATTGAAACCCTTTACCAGATTCTTGAACTCAGATATGGTATTGTCCAAGTCATCTTTTTGACTGTTGTAGGTATCCATAAGATTTTTATACCTATTTTCAGACATCTGAACTCGTTCTCTCATCTGTTCAATTCGGTTTGAAAGGGTCTTTTCAGTCTCAGTTCGCTGTTGATCTTCACCATAAACCAAGTGAATCACAACACGGCCATTCTTACTATAATTTAGAAGGTTGCGGCCCATTGCAGTTGACCATAGATGCTCTACCTCCTTCATGATATCTCGTAGTTCTTTTTTAGTGATATCAAAATGCGGGTCAATCTCGCCAAACCGGTAGGTAAGGGGTTCTCGGCAAGGCACGAGTGGCGCGTGGGCTGGTACTAATTTCGGATAGCCTACAAAGGCTAGCAACCCTGTCAGTATAAAAAAAGTGATTGATATCGAAAGAAATTTGTAATTCACAAAGCCTGTATCATTTATGTATCTGACTATAAATTAACAGTGAAAAATTGAACTGCAAATGGTACATCTTGGGAATAAAGCTCTTGTACTATATTTCCCGTTCAGCTGGCTTTGTATTGTGCTTCAGCGGCTTTGGCAAGGTCTAAAACAGCTCTCGTGTAAAGATCACTTGGATTATATCGCAGAACGGCTTTTTTTATGCTGCCGGTACGCTCTTTAAAATAAGACAGGTAGTTTGCGACTGACATGATATTGTTGTTCATATCAAGGATATCATCTCCAATAAACCATTTATTTAAAGAATAGGGGATAAATTGACCAAAAGTCATAGCCCCGGCATAGCTGGATTTCAACTCAAAAACATCAAGATTTCTCTTTTTAACAAACATCAGAAGGTGTTTTAGCTGATTGAATGCAAATTCCTGGCGGTAGTTTTCCTCGTACATCGAAACATAAGTGTTAAACGGATTATAATCGCCCGCATTCTGGCCAAAATCAGATTCAATGCCAATAATCGCCGAAATAACATAAATGGGAACATTATAGGTCTTTTCGGCTTTCTGTAACTGATTCTTGTGGGTTTTAATGAAGCCTAATATTTTATTTTTCTTATCTTCATAGCCAAGAATTTTCTTGTATTTTTGTAAATTCAGGGATGTTTTTTCAGCGGATTTTTTAAACCGATCCGAGATGCCATTGTAAAGTTCGAATCGGGGATCTTCCAGTAGAGAATCTATCCTAAATCCTTCTTTTCTCATTCTATTGACAAGTGCGGAAAGACGGTCATTAAATCGAGTGGGAATTAGGGATGCATCATCACTAGAAATATGTTTATAGGCGGATCGCGTGGACATAATTATAGTCGCTGGTCTCTGTGCTTGAGCAATTAAAGGGATGAACCACATAAGCACACCCAAAAATAGCGGCGTTGTTTTGTGCCGAAGTTTGAACATAAATCCGTCCTGCCTAGTTCGGAGATGATATCTACTGCTAACTGCATTATAAGAAATCTGGAATGATTTCAAAGGTAACAGCTACAGTTTTTTCATCTATTAAAAAAAAATGACAAAACTAAAGCCGGAAACATACTGATCTTCGGCTTTATAAGTTAACGTTTCGGCTTTGAAAGAGATTGTCTGGCAATGGAAAATAGGGGAGGTAATTCAGGTTTTTTCCAAAGAACGGGAAGTGTGTTAGATAGGTCGGGTTAGCGATCCCGAAAGACTCTTTAATGGTATAAATTCTATCGTTAAATGGTACGTTGCCTGGTTTTCTATTTAGTTACCGGTTCTTTTTTCCATATCTCAGCAGTCTCATTGACATAATCTTTATAGGATCTAGGTTCGTGCCCAAGGAGGGCTGTTTCCCGACGTATGTCTTCTCTGGTGGCCTTAAATCCCTGTAATTGAAAAAAAGAATACATGAGCTTGAAATCAAAAACCATCCACGCCGGTGAATATTGCAGGGCTTGTTTTTCCCAGGCATCTAGGTTGTCTCCCCCATAGGTAATTATCTTTTTTAAAGCGCTGCTCCAAAGCTCAGCTGAACTCTCACCGGTGATTAAATTAGGTCCCACCATGTTATAGGTTTTTCCATGATGTTTATCAGAGGTTAGAGCTATAGCTGCAGCCTCGGCTATATCACGGACGTCTACACGTGAAACTCCGGCGTTACCGAGAGGCTGGGGATACACATTGTATTTGAGCAGCGATTCTTTGAACCAATAATCATTTTGATAAAAATTATTGGGCCGGAGTATGGTGTATGGAATTCCTGATGCTTTTATCGCAGTTTCTATTGCCAACTTAGCTCCAAAGTGGGGCAGGTGCGGGGCTTCTTCTGCCTGGTGAACCGAGAGGTAGACTATATTCTTAACACCGCCTAAGATGGCTCCGTTAAGAGCCATTAACCCCTCATGAGTTTCTGTTAGACTTACAGCATTAAGTAAAAATACAGCATCAATATTTTTAAAAACGCTTCGGATAGTATCAACATTCAGCAAATCTCCTGATACATATATTACTCCACTGGGTATGTCTTTTCGTGTTTTAACTTTACGGGTTAAAACATGAACTTCAGTATCTCTTTTTAAAAGTTCGTGTACCACCTGGGAACCTACGGTACCGGTTCCACCAAGAACTAAGATTTTCATGATAGGCCTCTCTTCAAGGATTATTCGTTTAGCTGACAGTAGGAAATATAATACTAATCGAATAATAAAGTATTGATAATATTAATCTTAAAGATAAATAGTGGATTTGCAATATCTCTTAATCTGCCCAGGGGAACTCTCTATCTTAAAAATCCTTATAAAGCCATTTCGCTGATAATGATTTCCGGCTCCAGGTTGATTTTGGTCTTAACGGAATTGGATATCAAACAGGATTCTTCCGATTTGCGAAGTATACGCTCGGCCTTATCCGAAAACTTCTCATTACTAATAGTTACTACCGGCTTCAGTGTGATTTCACTGACCATAAATTTCCCCTCTACCTTTTCCAACTTGCCAAGGGCTTTAATATCCAATGCCTTGAAATCAAGTTTTGAATACTCGGCAATGGCCAGAAAAGTAGTCATCAGGCAACTGCTTACTGAAGCAACAAACAAATGTTCAGGCGACCATATTCCTTCTATACCTTTATCAAATTGCGGAGGTGTTGCCACTTCAACAGACTGATCCAAGGCTGGTGAACTCATCATTCCTTTTCGGTCACTTTCCCACTGGATATTGACTTCGTATGTATGTTGATTATTCATAATAATTGTATTAATTGCTGTATTGGTCAATAATACGTTCTAGCTGATTGGCTTGTACCACACCAGCCTGCCGCCATTTAATTTCCCCATTTTTAAAGAGCATAAGGGTGGGGACTCCACGAATCTGGTATTTTACCGCTGCTTCCTGGTTGCGATCTACATCTATCTTGACGATTGTGGCCTTATTCCCCACTTTCTTTTTTACGTCTTGAAGGATTGGTTTCATCATCTTGCAAGGACCGCACCAGTCGGCATAAAAATCTACCAATACCGGTGTATCACTATTGATAAGTTCAGAAAATGTGGTGGTTTTATCATTTGCATTCATAATTCTAAGCTTTGTTTTCTACTTCGGTAAATTCTATGTTTGAATATTGTTCACTACTAACGTCTGAATGACCGGATTTGTTGGCTGAATTGGATTCGGGGGTAGGGCAACCGCCTACCATGCAGCCACTGTTGGTAGCTGCCTGATAAAGGAAAAAAAGTGCCAATAACCCGGAAAATATATCCTTATACACAATGGCTTGATACCCTACGAAGCAGCCGAATCCCAAGGCTAGCCATCGCATCGGGTGCCATCCGTGAAAGAGTCGCTGTTTGATTCTGTCAATCATAATCAGGAATAAATTTTTTCTTGCAGCCGAGCCCATCCGCCACCATTGTACACTTCGTTAAATCCGTTTGAGGTTAGAATTCTTTTGGCGGAGCCGCTTCGTGAACCCGAGGCACAACACAAAATAATTGCTTGATCGCGGTTGATTGTATCGAGTTTGTTAGAAAGTTCCTGCAGTGGAATATTAACGGATCCTTTTAAGTGCCCGTTTCGGTATTCTCCGGGAGTTCGTACGTCAATAATGGAGGCCCCTTCTTCGACTAAGGCTTCAAAATTTACACCTGTCTCAGCTGGGTCCAGGAATTGTTTGAAAAAACTGAGCATTCTTGGTTTTTTGATTCGTCTGGTTAGAATTTGCGCTAAACTAAAAAGGGTTTTTGAAAAACTCAGCTACTTATGTTACAAAAGGATTATTTTATTCCTTCCGAGCTTGACGAGTCCCTCATTTTCCATTTGCTTAAGCAAGCGTGAAACCACAACCCGGGCTGTACCGAGCTCATTAGCCAATTGTTCGTGGGTAATCGTTAGGGTATTGCTGTCCGCTACATCACACTTTTTTTGAATCAATTGCAGTAAGCGCTCGTCCATCTTTTTGAATGCTACGGCATTGGTAACTTCAAGAAGCTCTTCAAAGCGCTTATGGTACAGGCGGAAAATGTAATCCAGCCATTCCGGGTAATCTTTGATGAGGGCCCCAATTTTATCGATGGGGATGAAAAGGATTTCCGTTTTTCCTTCGGCAACAGCTTTCACTTTACTGGTATCATGATGCATGCCGCCGAGAAAAGACATGATACAGGTTTCGCCCGGCTGAAGGTAGTAAAGCAGCATTTCTCGATAATCATCATCCGACTGCATAACTTTAACACTGCCTTTGAGAACGATGGGAATCGTATTGATGTAGGCGTTTTCATTGAGGATAACCGCTCCTTCTGGAAATGTTTTAGTAAACCCAAGTTTGGATAATTTGTCTCGCATCTCCGGTGATGATCGAAACTCATTGATATTATCCAACGTTTTCATAGCTAAATCCTGTACACAACAGAGTTTATGTTCATTCCGGCTCCCACCGATGCCATTACATAGTTGTCGCCGGGATTGAGTTGATGCCCGTCCATCTTATTGCGAAGAATTAAATCAAGGAGGGTAGGTATGGTCGCGACGGATGAGTTGCCCAGCCATGAAATCGTCATAGGTACGAGGTCGGAGGGTACATCACAACGGTCATAGAGTTTAAAAAGTTGTTCCATGATGGCCTGATCCATCTTCGCATTGGCTTGGTGGATGAGTACCTTCCGAATATCATCCAGTTTTAAACCTGCTTTTTCAATACTCTCTTTTACCGTACCGGGAACATTGGAAAGAGCATACTGGTAAAGCCGGCGACCCTCCATTTTAATATAGAGCGTATCGTCTTTTTGGGGATTATAGGAAGGACCCATCGTCAAATAATACGCTTCCCTTTCGGTATCCGTTCGTGTAGCATGCGATAGAATCCCTCTGGGCTCTTTGCTTTCTTGAGCTTCCAGAATGGTGGCACCTGCACCGTCCGAAAAGATCATGCTATCACGGTCGTGAGGATCACATATCCTGGAAAGTGTTTCTGTTCCTACTACAAGCACGCGTTTGACATCGCCACTTTGCAAGTAATAATGTGCCTGGATAACACCCTGCACCCAGCCGGGACATCCAAATGGAAGGTCGTAGGCCACACAAGAGGGGTTTTTAATCCCGAGGTTATTTTTTATGCGGGAAGACAGTGCCGGAAGCATATCTACCTTTTTGTTGTCAGCGCGGATATCTCCAAAATTATGAGCTGCGATAATATAATCCAGTGTCTCCGGGTCAATTCCAGCGGATGTTATGGCTCTTTCGGCAGCGGCTGCTCCAATGTCCGAAGCTAGCAGGTCGTCGGTTACATAGCGACGTTCCTTTATCCCGGTAATTTCCTCCAGTTTATCAATGATTTCCTGGGTGTCTTGATCAAAGGGATTACCGTTTGAATCAACAAAAGTATGGTCTTTAAAATGAGAATTTGGGATTTTTCGCTTGGGGATGTAAGATCCTGTGCCCGTAATTACAGAACTGATGTGAGTAGACATTGGGGAGTCTTTAATTAAACGAATTCAATTTAAAGTCTTTCTGCAATCTTCCATTGTATCCAAAAATGGAGTGATGATCAATAATTAGTTCGCTTAATTTGAATTCCTTCTTTCATGTTATTGAAGAGCGACCGGATGGGGCTGAATATTTGATCTGGTTTCAAATTTGTTATATACAATACTGCCTAGGCTAAATCGGGCATAACTAAAATTTCCTTCGGGCAAATTCCATTGTGCTTCCACTTCGGTGGGGATGCGGATCCCATTCATTTCCTGGTAATTATTATAGTAGCCGGTATAACCTTGTTTATGTTCATCAAGGTAGCGATCCTGTGTAAAGAAACGGACGATCTCGTTATTTTCATTGAAATAGTATGTGACCGCTACTTCCATATCATTGTCGGTGATGATAGCCCGTGCGGACTGATTATCGATGGGTTCCCAACGTAAATAGTCATCGTCAACGAAAGCAGTGGGGAACCAAGGCATTTCACCCGCGAATCGAATGAGGGCAGACTGGCTGACTTTTGGATTTCTCATTTTAGTAACGGTTAAACTGGAATATAAACGTACAAGTATTTCACCCTGTCCATCGACATATTTATCCCGTGCTTTTAGCCGGACCATAGGTTTCGGAGTGATGTTGCCAATCCAGAGGTATGCGGGATGATTTGTTTTAAAAAATTCTTTCCCTTCGATCGGCCACCATTCCTTATCGGGACCGGTTCGAAAATGCCCGTTATATTTTAGCTCGGCAGTTCGAATGATCGGGTATCCATCAGGAACGGCCTGCCGCAAATAGCGACGTACCGGGGCCGGGAGTTTCATGAGGTCGCCGTAATCAAATAATTCAAGCGAATCTTTTTGCTGTGGAGATATCAAGTGCTCGGTTTCTTGGTGTATCATCCTGTTAAAATAGTAACTGCTTATACCCAAAAAGGAGAGGAGGGCAATGATGCTGGCGATTGCTAAATAAAGAACAACCATTTTCATTTTGTTATGTTTTTGAACGCTAAATAGCCCTACTAAACCACATGTTAATATAGATACGTAACCACTATGCAAAAAAAGGGAAGGGTTGTTGGATATGATCTGTAGGTGATTTCCTTACGTTATACTGCATTGAAAGAAATGAAATGAGGAAAACGGTGTTCAGCTGGTGTTAAATATTTGGTATTAGCGAATCTGATTCCGAGGCGTTTTATTTTGGTTTACCGTTAAACCAGAAGATTCGATTGATGTTGAATCCGAATCTAAAATCACCTGTCCAGAAATTGTCGCGCGTGTTACGTAGCAAGCCCTGCTGGTCAAATGACTGTGAATTGGAAAAGAATAATTGGAAAACGTGCCCCCCGGTTTCCATATTCAATGCTATGGCTATGGTATTATAAGTATTGGAATTTTTATTGAGTACCGGAATATATTCCAGGGCCAGCGCGGTATGACCTGACAGTTTGATTCGGCTGTCAAGGCTCAACCCAAAGTAATTATTATTTTCTCCCGGAAATACCCGGTTGTAATGAGCAAAGATGGGAGACAACTGAAAGCTGAACCGATCCGAAAATTTTCTCGCCATCATGGCTTGGAACATATAATTCATACGGTCCCCAACAGTATATGAGCCGGCAAAAGGATGTTGAATGGTAGTGATGCCAAGATCTCCACCAATTGCCAGGCTGAGAAGGCCTTTGGTATCATTTTGCATCTGTTGTAAGACGGTATATTTAAAACGTCCATCCACAATTTTACCCAGGCTGGTCCGGCCCAGGCCAACAGACAGACGATCAGTAATTCCATAATCCAAGCCAAGTCGAATATCTGCACCGGTATCTAATCCATAAAACCCATTTAACCCGGTACTCACCAATCCAAAAGTATGATAGATTGACATATTCAGGGTATTTTGATAGAGATTCTTGACGGAATTAGTGAGAATGACGGTAGGTGCTTTGAAAGTGGCTTTGACAGGATGATCAACGCTGGCAAGATGTGGAGTCAGCTGAGCTTTTGCGGTGCCGGCCAGTGAAATAAATACAGTAAAACAGGCCAGGATAAATGTTTTCAGTGAGGGGTTAGAGATTTTCATAATGAGAATTATTTCAAAGAATATTAACGGTCTGGGTTTGGATGACAGATTTTGGAAGACATCAGGTTTGCTTTTCTTTCTCTTCCATTCTTGCCGTGATAGAAAGCTTTTGTGTTTGGCTGACTTTCATAAAAAGCACCTGTGGAATTTTGATATTGTAATCCGGTAGGTCCAATTGCCAATTTGCATGTATAAAAAGCTGGTGGCCTTTTTTTACCATTTCTCCAATTACTTCGATGTTTCGGCTAATACCGTGGAGCTTAAAATCCCCTTTTACCTTCACTTTTTGGGTATCGCTGGATGTAGTATCGAAAGGAGTGACTAACTTGCCGGAAAATTGAGCAAAAGGATATTTAGCGGTTTCCAGGAATTCTTCCTGCATATGTTCGTCCCGTAATTCGACGCCCGTACTTAATGTGCTAAGGTCAAGATAAAAATCAACACGTGAATCGGATAGGTTTATCTGGCCAACCAGGTAATTTGATTTGCCGGTAAAATTCTCAAGTGTAGCTTTTGAAAAAACTTTAGCTTTACCGTGTTCTGATGTATAGATTTGGGCAAACGAGAGGGTGGGGGTACTAAGGAACATCATCCCACAAATAAGTGATAGCAAGATGAGCTGTTTTAAGTACCTCATTGATTTTTTGCCCCCCGGTTAATCCACACCTTGATAGTATCCATCATGGCACTGCTCAGAGGTGATCTGCCATAAGGCATTCTGTATCCATATTTGGGTGGGGATAACAGTTTGTCATATAAGGGGCTATTAGCGGCACTTCCTGGGTCAACCAGGTTTTTCTTGTACTCATTGCTGAACCCGTTTACCACATTTTTGTATGTAGATAAATTCACTCCGTTGGCATTACCGTTGATATGGCATCCCCCGTTGCCACCACAATGCTGATTGAATATAGTTTGAACGTTGTGCCCATACCAGTTATCGGGTACAGAATTGGGGTTTGAGCCGGAAACCTGGTTACTACATCCGGCAGCAATCTCAGCACCAAGTAGCAAAACCATAAAAATAATTTTAGTAAAGTGTTTTCGTATGCTCTTCATTTTTTTCGCAGACTAATATTAAATGAAAACCGCGTATAGCACTGTTATAGTCCGCCTGCCTTTGATAATAACATATTCACAGACTTGTTTTGCCTAACCGATTTTCAAAATTTGTTAACGAAACGCATCCTGCTTTTCAATTATTTTCGGGAAAAGCTTATAAAGAATTAGTTCAAATAGAATGACAAGGTTGCCAGTTTATCTTTGCTGGTTTAATAAATCGAAGAGTTGTTCCCGTCTGGCATGAAGATTTTTAGATTGTCCGATGGCGTATTCCAGTTTATTCTCTTCAAGAGCGTTCATTGCTTTGTCGATGAACTCAGAGATGGACATGCCACCGTGACTTTTGTTGGGATCAGACCGGTAGTCGTGACCAAGTTCTGTGTCTACGGAAGGGGGTATGATTTCGAACACTTTTATTGAAGTGTTTCTTAACTGGTGTCTGATCGAAAGGGAAAAAGAATGCAAAGCGGCCTTGGTTGCACAATAGATTGGCATCCATGCAATAGGAGTGAAAGCAAGTCCGGAAGAGATATTGATGATTGCCGCCCGCTCCTTGTTGGAAAAGAGTTTGACAAAAAGAGAAGATAAATGGACAGGCCCATGAAAATTGATGTCTGTTTCTGCATGGATGCATGTCATGTCAACCGGCTTTGTGAGGTCAGTTTTGCGTTGTATGCCGGCATTATTGACCAGCACGTTTGTTTCCGGATAATCCTTTGCAACCCAGTTAAATAAATCTTCCCTTTCTTCATCTTTGGAAACATCGCTCATCCTCGTAATGATTTCCGGATATTCTCCTTCGATTTGTTCAAGCCGGTGTTTGCGACGTCCACAAATAATGACTTTGTTTCCTTTTTTTAAAAAAGCTTTGGCAAATCCCAGGCCAATGCCCGAAGTTCCGCCAGTAATCAAAATAGTGTTTCCTCTAAGTTTCATGATAATGGCCTAATGGATATTTGACGACTCCGTTGAATGAATTGCATTACTTTAGTAATTAAACCCGTATCTGCCATCTATTCATTCCAAATTTTTTGCATGGCCAGTTCTCAAATCAGACTAAAAGAAAACCTTGTATACAAACTAGGTAGGTTGACAATCCAGGAAAATGACAAAAGGACGATAAGACTTAGCCTCGCCATCAAATCCCAAATTAGGATTGGTTATAGATTACAAGATCGTCGTACGGTTCTTTTTGTAAAGCGTCAATACGAGTTTTTAGGTTCCCAACATGAAGCTCAAGTTTATGGCCGTCGGGATCGAGTATGTAGAGCGATCTTCCTTCACTTTTATTGGTATTCCACTCTTTGCACCCCTCATCAGCTAATAGTTTAGCCATCTTGTCAAATTTATTTTCATCCACCGAAAAGGCGAAATGGGTATATTCGGACACGGGTAAATCCCTGGTATGCCGATCCAAAGAAAGACAGATCCAATCATTTCCGGCTAACAGGTAAGCACCTTTTTTCCATTTGGCGATCGGTTTCAGGAGAAGGACATGAGTGTAGAAATGGAACGCACGGTTGAGATCCGCAACAGAAAGCGTAATATGATTTATCCCGGTGATCATGATAAAATAGTTGAGATTTAAGCCTCTCTAATAATGTTATACCATTTTAATTACCGAAGAAGTCTAACACATTTTCAAGGGTACTACTTTCTGTTTTATACATCTCAGTATAGTTGCATCGCGTACAGGTGATAGTAGTAAATTTCTTGTTCTGGATGTTAAAAAACTTCCATAATCCACCGCCGGTTGCTGCCATTTGTCCTGTTTCGAAGTCTTTATTCCTGCACTTCGGACATTCCCAATGTCGATGTCGCATATCATACCTCCTCAATCTTTTAAATGATCGTTAGGAAACGATATTAGATATAGTAATTGCAAAATCCAAAGCCCTATATTCCCCCCCGCGGCTGAATTTGCCGTGGGTGCGTTTAAGGATTACTTGAAATGAGGGAGTTGCTGGCAACACCCTCATCCCGCCGCTGGGTTTGTGGTGGGCGATATGAAAGGCTAAAATTTAATATTCTATTGCAAGAAGGTATAAGATGGAAATGAATCAAATAACTGCAGACTATCTGGGTTAGGGGTGACACAATCTGTCACCCCATTCCATTATCTTATCTACAAACTGGATTCTGGTTAACATAACTGTGATATTGGCACGGAACCTGTGGCTGGTATTCTGCAACCCTGTAACTAAAAACCATGGAATTGATTTCAATCGTATATATTTTCATCGGACTAATCCTTGGCTATCTCATCGCTCACTTCAAAACAAAGAGCAGTCAAGCGTTGAGTGAAGAAGAGGCTGAGGCTCTGAAGCAAGAACGGGAGCGGGATTTGCAGACTATTTCACGTCTGGAAGAGCGTAACGAAAACATGTCCGGACAGCTAGAATCTACGAAAATGGAACTTAAGCAGGCCGAAACCAATGCCAGTGAGGCCGAGAAACAGCTGGCGGAGTTAAATGCCGATTATCGCAATCTTAAAGAACGGCTCTCCGAGCAGAAAGAGGAAATGGAGAAGCTGCAGGAAAAGTTTAAGGACGAGTTTGAAAACCTGGCGAATAAAATCCTAGAGGAGAAATCCCAAAAATTCACTGAGCAAAATAAGGAAAAGCTGGATCAGCTGCTCAAACCGCTGGGAGAAAAGATGGAAGAGTTTAAAAAGAAAGTGGAGGAGACGCATAAAGAAGATATCAAGGGCCGCTCCTCATTGGAAGAGCATCTTAAACACTTGCAAGAGTTGAACCAGCAGATGGCAAAGGAGGCTAAGGATTTAACTACAGCCCTGAAAGGTGAAAGCAAGACACAGGGAAGCTGGGGTGAGGTAATTCTGCAACGTATTCTGGAGAAATCGGGCCTGACCAAGGGACGAGAATATGAAATACAGGAACACCATGTAACCGATGACGGGCGGCGTTTGCAACCGGATATTGTGGTGCATTTGCCTGATGAGAAACGCCTTATCATTGACTCGAAAGTCTCGCTTACCTCCTATGAACGATATGTATCGGCAGAGGATGAGGCTGGCCGTGAGCGGGCCATTAAAAATCACGTTAGTTCCCTTCGTAACCACGTGAAGGGGCTCAGCGGCAAGAATTATGAACAGCTCTACGGAGGCAACAGTCCCGATTTTGTGTTGATGTTTGTTCCTATAGAGTCGGCTTTCGGTGTGGCACTGCAGTTTGATACCAGTCTTTATTATGAGGCATTTGAGAAAAATATCGTGATCGTAAGTCCATCCACATTGCTGGCTACACTAGCCACCATTGACAGCGTCTGGAAGCAGGAATATCAAAGTAAAAATGCACAGGAGATTGCCGAACGGGGGGGAGCCTTGTACGACAAGTTTGTGTTGTTTGTGGAGAGTATGCAGGATATCGGTCAGCGTATACGGCAGACCCAAGAAAGCTATGATGAAGCAATGGGACGATTATCTGAAGGGCGCGGGAATGTTGTTCGCCAGGTCGAGATGCTGCGGGAACTCGGGGCCAAGGCAAGTAAAAATATGCCCGGGGAATTGACAGAACCGCAAAGACTAAATAATGGCATTGGAGAAGAGGTGGAAGAGGCGGAACATGAGTTAAGCGATTAAATCGCGTTTGGAGAGAAGAGAAATGGGGTGACGGGATAATTCGCGGGTGTTTGATTAATAATTTTTTTTATCCAAAAAGCTTTTCATATTCCACCCTTATGGAAAAGCATTTCATTTGTTACTGTTTACTATTTCTACTCACCGGTTTAATTAATCAACTCTATGGACAAAATGCAGTTTCGGTCAATATAGGTGGAGAGGAAAATCTGAAAACTGTTGCCGAAGCCAGAAGTTTGAGTGCGAGCAATACCCTGATGCCTATAGGGGTTGGGATGGGTTCGGTTGCGTTACTAGAGAATAATACCTTGCAAAAGGTTGGGGCAGCAATGACGATATATGGAATTGTTATGGGGCCCTCAACCGGGAATTTTTATGCAGAAGACTACGCCCGCGGGGGACTGGGCATGGCGGTTCGGGTGATCGGGGCATATCTGATGAAGGACGCAACAAGTGAAATTTTTGGGCATAGATTTGCCGGCGCTTTGGGTATTGACAATAAGAATGTTTCACTGACCGATACTAAAATCCTGATTGGGGAGGGGTTGGTGTTGGGTAGTATTATCTACAATTTTTTGAGTATAAATAAATCCATTGCCGAATATAACTCCGGAAAAAAACGTTTTTCTATGAGTCTTAATCCTGCCCTTATCGATGGTAAAATATCCCCATTGGTGAGTGCCCGTATTGAGTTGTAAAAAATCACTTACTGGCAGGATTTTTTTGCAGTGGTCCCACAAGCGATACCAACGTCTTGCCATCCTGATTTGAAATAGCGGCATACCAGACGTTATTCCACTTCCATGAAACCACGTGTTTACCGTTGATATTTCGGATATAGTAATCTTTGGGTTTATTACATGCCTTAACTGCTCCGGAATCGCGAACCAAGTGTCCGAATTTTTCTAGCCGATCCAGTTTGAAAGCAAAAATATAGATGTATTGATCTTCAGACGGGATATAATATTCTAGCATTGGGGCATTGTAATGAGGAACAAATTCTGCGAATACAATCCCCTTCAGCTCAGCATTCTGAATAGATGGAACTGTCATTGGCATGTCAAAATCGGAAGCCAGGCGAATTTCTGCGGAACCTAAACTGGGTGTACTGATGGTAGGTTGTATGAATTTGCCCTGGTGCTTTACGAATTGCTGATAGGCATTTTCTTCGACATTATATACCGATTCATTTGACGCGGGATATAAAAAGATAAAAAATCCCCAGGTTATAGCAGCTATTAATATGCTGGCTGCAAAAGGCAATAACCAGCGTGGAAATAGCTTATTTGATATTTCTTTTTCCGATAGTGCAGAAGCAGGTTTATGATTGGCCGGTCCGCTGCAGGGGACATCATAAATGGGATCTTCGGATTCTGCCGGTACTCCTTCTCGCTGGATCTTTTTTATATAATTTCTTAGACGGTCAGGGGCTTTTGCACAGGGACAACGAGAATGCACAAGAAGCTTAATATTTTTAATAGACTCATACTTTTTCCGAACATCTTCATGCTCGGCGATATAATTCATAAAAGCCCTGCGTTCTTCGCTACTCACCTCATTGTCAACAACAGGAGTAATTAGCTTGAGCGCTTCAACTTTCGTTAGCTCCTTCTCACCCATAATATCTACTCAACTGATAGAGGCCACAGAAATTTTAGAGAATTGAATGTTACACATCATCTCAACATTGTCACGTTACGTAGTGTTCCAAATTTCACTACAAATTTGCCGTCTTACTTTTAAATTAATTTGCCATAAAGATATAAAATCCTTTCAAAATCGGTAATGAAGTTGATAATTTTTTGGCAATATCCGCTCTAATATCCTTGGAGTCAAAGAGTTGAGAAATTCGAAATCCCTGCTTTTCAAGGAGTTTCTTAAAATCATTCATCGAGGTATGAAATTGTAGTTTTTCTCCAACCATTGTTACGCTTGATTGAAATACTTTTCGATAAAAAAATGAAAGTTCATTCAGGGCAAAGTGTGTGGTGATCAAAGCCGGATTGTGCGAAAAAAAATTACGGAGTTGAATAAGCAATTTTGTTACCGTCTCCGAATCCAGGTAATCGAAAAATCCTTCAGCAACAATAATTGTTTTTTTATGTGGATCAATATGTTTTTGAAGAAGCCGTTCCAGATGGTCATTTGGGATATGGGCCTCGATAATTGTAGGATGAGTTTCGAGAGGGTACTGTTCTTTTAAGAATTGCCTTTTCAATTCAGACATGTAGGGAGCATCGAATTCGAAGCAAGGGACTCCCTGCCGGGAATAATAAAAAGCCAAGTGATCAAATCCTGCTCCCAGCACAATAAGCTGTTCATATCCTTTTGAGAGTAGTTCTTCTGTCAACCGCTGAATGTAGAGTTTACGACCTACCACATGAAGTAAGTCTCCGGGTAGAAGCTTTTCTTCAGCCCATACATAAAAAGCACGTACCCAGTGGAACCTGAGCCAAAAATGATAAAATCTGAAAGGCAAAGGCAATGATTTTATGAGTTTTTCGTAAAAGACGATGACAGAATGATCGAAAATCGAACGATATGAATGAATCTGTGTTAGTCCGTAAAATTTGATAGCCACAAACGCTGCTGTTTGGCTTAACTGGTTAGATTTCATTTAAAAAGATTGTGTAATTAGTGATATATATTACGTACCTTATGTGCCAATAATTTCCAAAGGAGAATGCTTAAAATAAACGCTCGAAAATTACGAACCAACCTTCATGACTTAGGGAAGGCTGTAAACGTCATTACCACCGGAAGGTGGCTTTTTTACTGTGTAATCATTGGAATCTTAGCCGGCATCTTTGCCACGATGTTTAGTTATCTCCTGGGAATTATCCAGGATCTTACTATCCATCACATGGCCGGTATAACACTGGCCAAACCCGCGGGGGATAGTGGGGTTTCCGTATTGATGTTCCCCGAAGCTCTCATCAGGGCCATCTCATTCCGACAACATTGGCTAATCATCCTCCTACCTACGATTGGAGGGCTTATTTCCGGGTACCTTGTGTTTACTTTTGCACCTGAAGCAGAAGGTCACGGTACCGATGCTGTGATTCGTGCCTTCCATCATAACAAAGGATACATACGGCCGGCTGTTCCTTTCGTAAAACTTGTAGCCTCCGTTTTTACCATAGGCACAGGAGGCAGTGCCGGCAAGGAAGGGCCCATCGCTCAAATTGTGGCCGGTATTGGTTCTTTTATGGCTACAAAGCTGAAAATGAGCGTCAATGAGCGTAAAATTCTATTGACAGCTGGAATAGGAGCCGGCATCGGTACAATCTTTAAGGCACCCATCGGAGGTGCCTTGTTTGCTTCTGAGGTAATGTATAGTAAAGATTTTGAGAGCGAAGGGCTGGTTGCGAGTATCATTTCTTCTATTGTGGGATATTCTATTTATGCCTCCATCGACGGATGGGACCCCATATTTTCTTTTAACACGGTTCGATTTACCAATCCCTATGAGCTGGTATGGTTTATATTGCTCGCGGTTATTGTGATGGTTGCGGGTATGATTTATACAAAGGTATTTTATGGTACAAAAGATCTTTTTGACAAAATAAATATTCCACCACATGTTAAACCCGCCATCGGGGGATTTTTGGTTGGTTGTATTGGGTATTTCTTTCCTGCTGTGCTCGGTTCAAGCTATGGTTACCTACAAGAGGCTTTAAACGGACACCTAGCACTTACGTTCATGCTGGCACTGGCTGTTATTAAGATTATTGCTACTTCCTTTACGATCTCGTCAGGCGGTTCGGGTGGTGTGTTCGCCCCTTCACTCGTTATCGGGGGACTTTTGGGCGGTGTTTTTGGTGCCGGATTGCAACACATTTATCCCGGCATGATGGGACCCGAGGCGTATGTGCTAGTAGGGATGGCAGCCTTCTTTGCCGGAGCTGCCAATGTGCCCGTTGCTGCTACGATCATGATTACCGAAATGTGTAAAAGCTACGGACTTATTGTCCCGCTGATATTTGCAAGTTCTATTGCTTACTTAGGTGCTCAAAATTGGAGTATTTATATTGAGCAGCTCGAAAATCGATTATCGTCTGCCTCAGTAAGGGATAATTTCTTATCTGATGTTTTACAGCGCCTGAAAGTGAGAACGGCGTTCAGGAGAATCCCGAATATGCCCGTCATTAGTCACCGATGCAAGGCAAGTGAAGTTATCGACCGTTTTACGGAGGCTGACGCTATTATTCTGCCCGTAGCAAATGATGAACAAGGAATTGTAGGGATGATCTCACTATATGATGTTCGTGACTTGATACGGCAGGATGTAGGTGATGTTATAATTGCGGCCGATATTATGGTACCTCCTAAATTGCTTCATCTTAATGATCCTTTTAGTGTGGCATTTGAATACTTCAGGGAGTCGGGTGAACCGGAATTACCCATATTGAGACCGGGTTCAAAGAATAAATTTATCGGAGTATTGAGTGAGCGTGAATTCTTGCTTAGCTATGAAAGAATGATGACTAAGAAGCCGGATTTGGTTTGATCGGAGTACCCTAATTTTTTGGGTTTGCCGGTAATTTCACGATTTGGCCATAGCAAAACGCGCCCAGGGTTCTACGTTTTGTGGTGCTAACTCAAACCGCATTTCTTGATTTGTTTGGGGATGATTAAAAATAAGTTCCACCGAACGAAGGGCTATATCTCGTCCGTCGGGTTGGTTGATCCCGTATTTATAGTCTCCCCAGATGGGATACCCTTCTTCAGCAAGTTGTACCCTGATTTGGTGGGGGCGCCCGGTCTGTAAATGAATGGATAGTAAATTCAAGTCGTCAACTTGTTCCAACCGTGCAAAAGACAGGATTGCCTTCTTTGCTTTTTTCTGATTACCGGGTATTGCACTCACAATATTTGCCTTACGGTCTTTGATGAGGTAGTGCGTAAGGACCCCATTAGGTGGAGGAGTGCCGCTGGTCACCGCCCAATAGGTTTTTTGCAGAGTGCGATCACGCATCTGTTGTGAGAGGATATTTGCGGCTCTCCGGGTTTTTGCCAGGAGCATAAGTCCGCCTACCGGCCGATCCAAGCGGTGAACAAGGCCCAGATAAGGAGAAGAAGAGCTGTTTTTATCTCTGGCACGATATTTTTTGCACAAGCTTAACACATCTGGGTCGCCGGTGTGATCTTGTTGTGACAGTATATTAACGGGTTTATCAATAATTAGCAGATGCTCATCCTCATATAGTATGGCTATATCGGGTTCTGTATGCGTATGCTTCATTATACGTTTGTGTATCTGGCTACACGTTTTTCTGATTCAGGTTCTGTCGACAAGCTCACTACTACCAGCAGAATGATATTAACTACCAGCCCATAAATACCTTCATGAAGGGGTACCGGACGCAGATTCGGATAAAGCAAAAAAAGGATGGTTACAGACAATCCGCCTATAAGCCCGGCTAATGCCCCCGCGCCATTTGCCCGTCGCCAGTAAAACATGCAAAAGACAAGAGGGAAAATTTGGGCAACCCCTCCGTAGGATCCAAGCAGAAGATTTACAATGGGGACATCGGATATCACTGCAAAATAATAGGCGACCAGGCTAATAATAATGACAAGGATGCGGATGTAGTAACGTTGCTTATGGTCGGTATTTAGATGTTTTGGCAGAAAATGTGCCAGGCCGTCGCGTATGCCTATGGAAGCGGCTGAGTGCAGGATAGCGTCTCCCGACGACATCGAAGCAGCCAGTGTACCGGCACAGACCAACCCAATTATGATGACCGGTAAATCAAGCTGGGTAAGTACATGCGGTAATATGGTATCGGCCGGTGTGACCCCGGGATAGGCTAGTATGGCAGTAAAGCCGATTATCAGTATTGGTATCAGGAACAGCTGAAAGGTCGGGTACAAAACAGCGGTCAGTTTCATCGTCTGGTCACTGTCTGCGGCAAACGAACGCATAAACAGGTGTGGCCAAACCGAAAATCCCACAGCAGAGACGATCACTGCTGAGCTATAGCCCCACCAATTCCAGGGGGCACCGGCACCATTAAGGCCTGGGGCCTGAAGCATCGCAGACATATCACTGTGTGCAATTTGATTAAACATGGCTCCTATACCACCATAGAGTTTATAGGGCAGATATAATCCCATAAACCAGGCAATAGTCATCATGAAAATCCCCTGGAAGGTGTTGGTCCATCCGACTCCCATAACCCCGCTAAAATAGACATATAGTAGAACCACAAGGTAAGCGATACCGGCTCCCAGCCATTGCGGTATTGCCCCTTCGCTGATTGTCGAAATGACATATCCCGCTCCTTTCATCTGAAGGGTTAGATAAGGGATAAAAACAATGACACTGAGCAAGGCAAGCAGAATCGAAAGCGTCTTGCTGTTAAATCGATCTTTGAGGATTTCGGCTTGGGTAACAAACCCAAACTTTTTTCCAAGCCGACGTACCTTTGGACCGAAAAAGTAAATGGGAATCATGCCGGTGGTTCCGTAGGCAATGATATAAAAAGCCGCAGCACCCCGCGAATAGGCCCAACCCGGCCCGCCCAAGAAGGCGAAGGACGAAAAAATGGAGGCACCCAGCACAAAATAGAGCAACAACAGATTCATACTCCGGTCACCGGCAACGAATCCAGCAACACTGTCAGACACTTTTAAACCGGGGATAATGCCCATGGCCAGCGTGATGGCCAGGTAGATACCGCAAATAATGAGAATGATAATCCAGTTTTCCATCAGTCTCCCGATGATTTTGCCTTCGGTTTTGCTTTCTTGCGATCCTGGTCACCCAGATAATACCAGAATAACAAGAAAAAACCGCAGAGAAGCATGAAAACCACCCATGCAAAGGAGAGGGGCAAACCCAGAATCATGGGGTAAATACCACTAAAAAACGAATATATCGGCCATACCAGTCCGAGCTGGATCAGCACTAACAAGATCACAAATATTTTTTTCCGCATACTCATTATTGCATCCTGTTCAAATAGTATTGACTCTCTTTAGGGTTTAGCAAAACCATGGTTACATTGCGTACGCATTAAACCGAAAGTTTTGGAAGGATGGAGTGCGGCAATCTCCACTTCTAAAGTTGCTTGAAAAAAGAAGAGGAGATTGCTACGTCCCCCAAAAAGGGCTCGTAATGACATGGTTAAGATGGTTAGTTTTTCAAAGCCCCCTTATATGTAATTGTTTTCGATAGTGGACCAATCTGAATATTGAAGTCACCGGTTTCGGTGGTCCATTTATTGTCCCTTCCCACAAAGGAAAGATCTTCTGGAGACAGAGTAAAAGACACGGTTTTTGATTCTCCAGCTTTAAGGTCTACCTTCTTAAAAGCTCGAAGTTTCTTGACAGGCGGGGCGATACTGGCTACTAGATCGCTTACGTATAATTGAACCACTTCCTTACCATCACGCTTGCCGGAATTAGTAACCTCAACCGAAACCTGGATCTCTTCCTTATTTGTAAAGGTAGCTTTACTTACTTCAAGATTATTGTAGGTGAAAGAGGTGTAGCTTAAGCCATGACCAAATTTCCATTGGGGATTAAAACCAATCGGTCCCAGCTCGGCAGTGTTGTTATGATCATAGGGAACCAAGTCATTAACATAACGGGGATAGGTGAATGGCAGCTTGCCGCTCGGGTTTTTATCACCGAATAGAACATCGGCAGTAGCACGACCGCCTTCCTCTCCCGGCAGGTAGTCCATCAAAATACCATCCGCCAGTGGTTCGATATCATTTACAATCCGGGGGCGCCCTTCAACCATAACCAGCACTGTGGGGGTTCCTGTGGCAGCCACCTTCTTGACCAGCTCCCGTTGAGCAGATGGCAAAGTAAGATCGGCAATGTCTCCGGGGGTTTCTGTATAGGTCGATTCTCCCACACAAATTATGGCGGCATCGGATTCCTGGGCCGCTTTGACCACATCTTCAATATTTAGAGGTTCATCGATAGTTGCGCCTTCAATAAAATTAACGTTATCGGCCCCAATTTTGTCTTTGATGGCATCCAGAATCGTTTTCTTGCCGGCAGTATTGTACTGGGGATCGGCACCCTGCCATGTTCGGCTCCAGCCACCGTTAAGATAAGTCAGTGAGTTTGAAGTAGGCCCTGTAACAAGTACGTTCTGATTTTTTGACAGGGGTAGGATATTATTCTCATTCTTCAATAACGTAAGTGCTTCTGCAGCAGATTGGTAACTAGCTTGGGTGAACTCATCTGAGGCAAATTTGGAATAATCTGTATTTTGGGGATAAGGATGATCAAACAATCCCAATAAAAACTTAACCCTTAAAATCCGGTGGACGGATTCGTTTATTCTGCTCATGGGAACTTCGCCTTCTTCTACCAGTTCTTTCAACAGTTCGGGGAATTTAGTATCAAAAGGAACCATACTCATGTCCACGCCGGCATTAATGGCCACCTTAATCGATTCCTTGTAATTTTTGGTAATGTGATAACGGGTATGCAAATAAATGATATCTGACCAATCGGTCACGGCAAGGCCTTTGAATCCCAACTCGTTTCGGAGCAGGTCAGTTAGGATTTCTTTACTTGAATGAACGGGAACACCGTTTATTGAGGCCGAATTAATCATAACCGTAGGAGCGCCTGCATCGATAGCGGCCTTAAAGCTGGGAAGGACATATTCGCGTAACTCTCGTTCGGGGATCCAGGCATCTGTTCGATCATGGCCGGATTCAGGGAGACTGTATCCCAGGTAATGCTTGACGGTCGCCGCTACACGGTAGGGACTGTTAATGTTATCGCCTTGAAATCCCTCGACCATGGCAACTCCCATTTGTTTGGTAAGCAGTACATCTTCTCCGAATGTTTCCCAAAATCGGGGCCATCGCGGATCTCGACCTATTCCAAGTACCGGGGAAAAAGTCCAGGGGATCCATGCGGCTTTGGTTTCATAGGCCGATATGCGAGCTCCTTCCTGAACAAGGTCTTTGTTCCAGGTAGCAGCCAAAGCAATTTGCTGCGGGAATAGCGTAGAGCCCATTACATAGTTTGCCCCGTGGATGGAGTCAATGCCGTAAAGTACCGGGATATGGGTGGGTTTTTCATTTACGGCTATATCCTGAATTTTGCGAATGATCTCATGCCAGTGGTCCAATGTGTAGGCATGTCCTGATACATTGAGTATAGATCCGACGCGGTAGTGGAGCAGAATTTCACGCAGCTTTTCGTCATCCAGCTGGTGTTCTTGCTGGTCCTCTTTTGAGATCGTATCAATAGTGAGTTGTGTCATTTCTCCGATCTTGTCGGTTAATGACATATTTTTCATCACAGAATCGACCTTTTGGTTAATCTGTGATTCTGATAAACTACCCTTCTCTTGGGCTAGGGCAGTCGATATTGAAATAAATAAGATTGCGGAGAGTACGGATAGCCAGCGAAAAATATATTTCATGTCTTTATTATTTGGTATTGATGTAGTTTGTTTAGTCTTTTTGATATACAGGAACACAGTCTATGATAATTTTTGGGAGCCAAATATGTTCATCTGGTCCATTGGCCCCACCCCGGTTACCGCCATTAGCTATGTTGAGGACAAGGTGAAACGGTTAACAAAGGCCATTTTTTGTAAGAGTCATGTGCATTGGAAAATGTCTCATTTTTTACGATCATCCACGATCCACACATTTTTTTCAGTGTCCATTCAATCATATAAATATGAAATGCTGACTCCGCATCCGATACTTCCAGTGTGTCGGTAACCTGTGTACTTGACATGATAGTAGGCTTCCGTATGTGCACTGCAAAAAATAAAATTGGGTTCGTGTCTCACCTGCTCCATAATGTCAATTTCGCCGCTCGCAGGCCATCCGCAGTAACTTCAGTCTCGCTTTCTATCCGCATATTTTTTGTCGTCTTTCGGTATAATATTCAAACTCATTATCCCCTGCAAAGATCCGGGCAGCCGTTCCCAACGTCGTAATTCCACTGGAGGAATCGGACAATCCGCTTGACTGAATTCATCAGCCCAAACCAGCTAGTAGCCGTTGAGTTGATTTTGAGCTAAGACCTGAGCCTGAAAGAGCAGAATTAGCGCATTCGAAAAAAATAGTTCTATTGAGCAGTTTATGTGTTTCATTTTATAATTAAAGACGGTCGACGTAAACAATCAAGTTAGGATTGGTTCTTGAAAATATATGAATTTCGTACTTTATGTATAGTTTCCTTTCTCCCTCCATACTCTGTAAGTTTAGGCATACAAAAAATTAGATCTTAATAATGTTTATTGAATGACTGATGATCAAAGTACGGCAATAGATGTGAAAGAAAAGGTAGATCATCTGCCACTTTCTCCGGGCGTTTATATGTTTAAAGATGACAAGGGACGCTTGCTTTATGTCGGAAAGGCCAAGCGCCTGCGGAATCGCGTACGATCTTATTTTCAGGATTCCGGTGATCATGATGGACGTATACGCATCATGGTTCGTAAGATTGATGATCTTGAAGTGATCGTTACGGACTCAGAGTCCGAAGCATTGATTCTTGAAAACAACTTGATCAAAAAGCACCATCCACGGTATAATATTTTGTACCGTGATGACAAATCGTATCCCTACATATGTGTTACCAATGAGGAACGTCCCCGAGTATTTCCAACTCGTACTGTCATAAACGATGGCAGCAAATATTACGGTCCGTACGATAGTGTTACTCATATGAAGCGTATGCTGGAAACAATCCGGAATGCATTTGGCCTTTGTACTTGTGCTGTATCCCGCAAAAATATTGATCGCACTAAAGGTGCTCCTAAGTGGCATTCCTGTTTTGACGATTATCTGGAAAGTTGTTCCGGAGACTGGGACCTGGAAGAGTATCGGGATACTATTGAGAAGGTCGAGCGAATGTTGAACGGCCGCACTGACGCACTTATACGAGATCTTAAAGAAGAAATGTCGATAGCTTCGGATGCCCTGGAATATGAGAAGGCGGCTCGAGTTAGGGATCGTATTAAAGCTGTCAAACGATACAGTGAAAAGATGAAGATAGTGGCAGACAAGAAGGTTGATCGTGATCTCTTTGCTTTGCACGTGGACGAGGAAATCAATGAAGCTTGCGGCGTGTTGTTCAAAGTGAGAGAGGGCAAGCTGATCAGCAAATTTCATCGATTTTTGAAAAATATTAAACAGCTCGGAAGAGGGGAGATGCTACAATCATTTGTGGAAGATTATTATACCGGGCAGTTTGCGGGAGCGATTCCCGATGAGGTTTATGTAAGTGTAGAGTTGGAAAACGAAGAACCCCTGGCACAATACCTGTGGGAGCAGCGAGGGAAGAAAGTACCGGTTCACCGCCCCCAGCGTGGAGAAAAGGCAAAAATGATTCGTATGGCAATTTCCAATGCAAAATTATTGCTGGGCGAACGACGCCTTGAAAAAGAGAAAGCCGCACGGGAAAGGATTCCTCATTCTGTCAAAGAATTGAAAGAGCAATTGGACCTGCAACGCCTGCCACGCCGTATCGAGTGTTTTGATAATTCAAATCTTCAAGGTACTGATCCGGTAGCCTCCATGGTTTGCTTTGTGGATGCACGACCGCGAAAGAGCGAGTACAAACGTTTTCATATTAAAACAGTAAAAGGGCCCGATGACTTTGCCTCAATGAAAGAGGTGCTAAGCCGACGGTATAAACGCGTGATGAATGAAAAACGGCAGATCCCCGATTTAATAGTTGTGGATGGGGGGAAGGGCCAGTTGAGCAGTGCTGTCCAGACCTTAAAAGAGATTGGATTTTATGGTGAATGTGAGATCATCGGACTGGCAAAAAGGTTGGAGGAGGTTTTTGTACCTGACAATTCTAATGCCATAATGATACCAAAGAAGTCTTCTGCCCTGAAATTATTGCAGAGGGTGCGTGATGAAGCGCATCGCTTTGCCATCACCTTTCATCGGAATAAACGGGCTAAGCGGACAATAAAGACAGAATTAACCCAAATTGAGGGAATTGGCAAAAAGACGGCACAAAAATTGCTGCATAAATATGGTTCGGTAAAGTCAGTCCGCGAACAGTCGTTGGAAGAATTACAAGCTGAAGCGGGGGATGTTACCGGCCGACGTATATATGAATATTTCCATCATTCCGAAGAAGAGTGAATTTAAATGAAATTTTAGCCGATTGAGGGCTTCGCCAAATCCCGCAGTATTAAATTGTAATTGTGAACCTCGTAGGAGATAGCCGCATTTGCTCATTTTACTTGTTCCATTCGCAATGAAAACGGGTATTCGACTGACAATACAGTGGTTAGACATATTTTGTAAGTCTAACATTAATATGTGATATACAATTAAATAGATAGGAATTACAATACATGTAACGATTTAACTCGGCCATTGACCGGGATTACACGGAACAAAGAATAAATTCTATTGTATGTAGTGTAGATTTAAAGTGTAAAAATGAACGTCTTAGAATTAAAAATTTGTTCTGAAGTAAGATTAGGTCAAAAAAATGCATCTATAAATGAAATATTAGTTGCATCGCCGACTAAAATTTCTTAACTCAGGCATGAGGATATTATGAAGCTAGAACAATCAAATCACATTAGTAACAAGTACAAGCAACTGGATGATAAAGATCTGGTTCGTTTTTACCGTCAGAATGGCGACGAACAGGCATTCAGTGAATTGATGAATCGTCATCAGACTAAGATATATTCCTATATCTACAGTATGGTGGGGAGTGGAGAAATCGCCGATGATATCTTCCAGGAGACCTTTACCAAGGTCATCACCAAGATGGACGATACTTATAATGAGCAGGGAAAATGGATTGCCTGGGTAATGCGTATTGCTCATAATGCAACAATTGATTATTTAAGAAAACAAAAACGGTTTGTGGACGTTAGTTCAAACTACGACAAGGAATCAAACACTGATTTCTATGATCGTTTGCCTGATGAAGATCTTATCAGCGCACAGGAACAGTTGGAAAAAGACGAGGCAAAAAGTAGCCTTATGAAACATATAGCTGAACTTCCTGAGGAACAACGTCAAGTGGTAATGCTGCGTCATTATTACGAAATGCCGTTTAAAGAAATTGCCGAACTGACCGATGTTTCTATAAATACCGCACTAGGACGCATGCGGTATGCGTTAATAAATCTTCGAAAGCTTTTTGATAAAGAAAAAGAACAAGAAGAAAATAACTATGCGCAACGAGGATAATGACTGTATTCGGTATCTGATGAAGGAAATGGATCCTTCTGAAGAGATTCTTATGGAACGAGCAATGATGGAAGATGAAGATCTGCTCATTGAAGTAGAGAGTATGAGACAGACCCTTCAAAAGCTGGATAAACTGCCCAAGGTTTCTCCTCCTAAAGAGGTCAGAGAATCGATAATGCAAAAAGCCTCGGAGCATGCCCGGGAGAGGCGTAAAGCCAATAAATCATTCAAACCTGTTTATAAATATGCAGTTGCCGCGACACTGGCATTAACTATTACAGCAGGTGGTACTTGGTTTTTTATAAACCGTAATGGTCAGCAAGCTTCTAAACAACCAGTTACTGTACAGAGTCGATCTATGGCTGATACCCAAGCCGGGAAGCTTGAATTGACGGCCAACGGTGTGCGACAATCAGGTGTGGAGACTGCCGGAGAATATAAAGTTGAGCCTTGGGTAGATAGAAATGAGGTTCTTAGGTTTGAAGATCAATTTATACCTGGCGATAACCAATTTGATGCCATTTTGCGTAATACGACCAAAAAGCTCCAGCTAATTGATCAGCCTGTAATGAATAATCATCGCGTAAAGCCTATTCAGCTAACCGGATCGGGCAATTAATCACTGGATTTACACTTCTAAAGCTTCTATACTTCCTTTTTCAGCTAGCATGATCCCCCTATAGTGAATAAGGAATGATTACCCATACCCAAGCTATAATTTTCAAAACTGTTGACTACCAAGAGTCCAGCAAGATTGTAACCATGTTTACGCAGGAACATGGCAAAATTGCGCTGATGGTCCGTGGGGCCAAAAAGCCGAAGAGTAAATTTTCGGGACTTATGGAAGTTGGTAATATATTGGATGTGGTTTATTACTATAAATTGTCGCGGTCGGTGCAAATCTTGTCAGAAGCCAGTTACGCAGAAAAATTAATGAACCTGCGCATGGATTTTGAAAAGATGGCCACAATGATTCCGGCAGTAGAACTTATCAGCCAGCTGTTACATGAAAATGAAGTGAACAAACCACTTTTCTCTTTTACCAAAACGATGTTGGGATGGTTGAATGATACTGATATACACCCACCTTTAATATTTCCCTATTTGCAAATCCGGTTGGCAGACTTGATGGGAATTGGGCTTCAACTCGATACTGGTAATACAGATTCCCAAACGAACTTTTTAAATATTGAATCGGGTTTAATTACTACTAAAAGTATTTCATCCCACTCCTATAAATTGACACAAAATCAGTTTCATTACGTAAGTATTGCATTACAGAGTAAAAGTTCTACATTATTTAGTATAGCGTTCAATACCGGTGAACTGAAGGCTTTGATCGGCAATTTGGATCGGTATTTGAAATATCATGTGGAAGGACTCAGAGATCGAAAGTCTGACGCCATCTTCGAACAAATTTTGCAGGAGTAATTATGAAAAAGCGCGATCGATATTTGTCTGGAATTTTGCTGGTATTGATCGGCATTCTGATTGGAATGTCATTCGTAGTATATCAACAGCAAAATGCGGCAAATGACTTGGCGGACGTTAAAGTGACGGAAGTCAACCATAGTTCGACGCCGTTATTTTCCAATAAGGATCTTGAAAAATTAGATGACCGTTTCCTTTTTAAAAAGATAGCTGAGCATGTTACTCCTACGGTTGTTTATATAGAAACCGTTATATCCCTCTCCGAAAGTGATATGCCCGATGACGAATATCACAACAAAAGGGATGATGGATTCTGGGGAAACCTTTTTCCAAGGCGGGCTCGAACGGTCGGGTCGGGAATCCTGATTAGCAAAGATGGCTATATCCTGACTAACAACCATGTTATTGAAGGTGCAATAGATGGGGAAATTGAGGTTGTTCTCAATGATAAGCGTACCTTTAGAGGACGCATTGTAGGAGCTGATCCCACAACCGATTTGGCCGTTTTGAAAATTGATGCTGTTGGACTGCCAGCAATAACCGTTGGTAATTCAGATAGGGTAGAGGTTGGTGAGTGGGTCTTGGCAATAGGGAATCCGTTTCGCCTACGATCAACGGTAACTGCCGGAATTGTAAGTGCATTAAGTCGGGACGTCCAAATTATTAATAATAGCAGGCGGGTTGAAAGTTTCATTCAGACAGATGCCGCGATTAATAAAGGAAATAGTGGGGGAGCACTGGTTAATACCAGCGGAGAACTGATTGGAGTGAATACAGCGATTGCCTCTCAAAGCGGCAGCTACCAGGGCTATGGTTTTGCAATTCCATCTAACCTGGCCTATAAAGTGGCAGAAGATATTATCCAATACGGGGAAGTACGAAGGGCATTGCTTGGAGTTACGATCGTGAGTGTTAATTCCATATTAGCCAAAGAGCTGAATATGGAAAAGATCGAAGGGGTGGAAATTACAGCCATTCAGCCCGGTGGAGCTGCTGATAAATATGGTCTGCAGCCCAAAGACGTGATAATAAGTGTAAACGGTAACGAAGTAAATGAATCAAATCAACTGCAGGAAAAGATCGCTGTTCTTCGTCCCGGCGAAATTGTGACCTTGCAAATTTTGAGAGCAGGTAAATTACTTACAAAAAAAATCGAACTGGGAGAACTGGAGCCATCCCAGCGGCTGGCTTTTTCAAATGACGCCTCTGATGAGGATGATATGAATCCTGATGGAAACTCAGAGCTCAGAGCTGTTGATTTTGCTACTTTTGAATTGGGTTTTCGGGTTATGGCACTCTCTAAAACCGACAAGCCCGGCTCATTTGACATTGTGATTACCGATGTGATCAAAGGATCAGAAGCCGAAAAAAAGGGTCTTGAGGAGGGTTTCAGCATACGAAAAGTTGATAATCAAAAAGTTGAAGATCTGCAATCAATGAAGGATCTTATAGCTCAAAATTTAAAGAAAAATAAATCGGTTACCTTCGAGGTGGAAACACGTGAAGGCGCTATTGAGTTATTCAACCTAGAACAGTAAAACATCTTCAAATGCATCGTATAATATCATCTCTTTTGGCGGTATTTTCATTAGGTATTGTTATGGCTTGTTCCGGAACGGGTAATATGTCTCGTCAACCCGGACAATCTCAGGGGATGGAGGTGCAGCAGTACCCGGCATGGTATCCCGAGCGATCGATTGTAAATACGGACAGTATGATGTATGCTTATGCAGCGGCAATAGACGATGATTCTGCGTCAGCGGTGGATAAAGCGGTTGCATGGGCTAAATCTGAACTCAGGTCATCACTATCAGATAAGCTTGAAAATATCCGTTCCGATGCTATCCGTGAACTGGGTAGTGATTCCGGTTTGGATTCCTCCAGCTTTCTTATCGCCTTGCGTAAGGCCGACAATGTAGTTAATTATTTGGCAAAAACCGGTAAAACGGAGGTTAAGACGGTGGAAGGCTACAAAAGCTACCGCAGTTTTGCCGAGATCATGGCCCCCAAAGATGAATTGATTGAACGCATCGGAAAAAGGCTGGCAGGACATGAAAAAGCCTGGAATGCTATGAAAAGCTCCAAAGCTTTTAAAGATTTTTAGAAGGTTCCTTTCTTATTCAGAAGACGCACAACTTATTTAGGTGTATTTCTTTGTAAGTCCAACTGGACCTAACTATTTGGTCCAGATGGGGTTAATGTGGATAACTTGTGGATTGGTTTATTACTTTTTCATTTCTAGATTAAATATTTTAAAAATTGTTAATCGTATGCAATGATTAGGTAAAATCTAACCAAAAAATACACTATGAAATATTATCTGCGATTATGCGTGTCATGCGCTTTTATTTGCGTAATGGCACTTTTTTATTCCAATAACAGTTATGCACAGGTCACGACGGCTTCTATAGATGGAGTAGTAGTTGATCAGAACGGGGAGCCACTGCCGGGTGCTAACATAGTTGCTATTCATGAACCTTCAGGTACACAAAGAGGTGTTTCCACAAGATCAAATGGGAAATTTACATTGACGAACTTACGTGTAGGTGGACCCTACACGGTTAAAGTTACTTTTATCGGTTTTAAACCGCAGAAAAAAGAGGGTATTTACCTGACTCTGGGGAAGACACAAACCGTTCGTTTTGAGTTGAAGGAAAATGTAACGAACCTCTCTGAAGTTGTTGTAACTGCTGGCGGCGAAGATATTAATGACAGCCGAACGGGGGCCGCTACCACTATTGATAATGCAGAATTACAGGAGATGCCCACCATTACGCGTTCAGCCCAGGATATTTACCGGTTGTCTCCGTCTTCCGATGGAAACTCTTTTGCAGGAAGGAATGATCAATTTAATAACTTTTCTCTCGACGGATCCATTTTTAATAATCCCTTTGGACTGGACGCAGCCACTCCGGGTGGGCAATCCAATGCGCAACCGATTTCGCTTGATGCTATCGACCAGATTCAAGTCTCTGTAGCACCTTATGATGTAACTCAGGCAGGATTTACAGGGGCCTCGGTCAATGCAGTAACCAAGAGTGGTACCAATACGTTTAAAGGATCGGTTTTCAGCTATTATCGAAATGAAGATTTAACCGGCTCGAGGGTAAAAGGAAATGAAATCTTTGTTCCTGACTTGACCCAGTTGCAAAGCGGGTTGAGTTTGGGTGGACCTATCATGAAGGATAATTTGTTCTTTTTCGCCAACTTTGAATTAGAGCGCAGGGGAGACCTCGGAACCAATTTTCTCGCGGATGCTCCCGGTGTAAATAGTACCAATGTTTCTCGTGTAGACCGCGCCGACCTTGTGGCTGTAAGCGATTTATTAAAACAAAGATATGGCTACGAAACGGGACCTTTTGAACGCTATTCGCACGACACGGACAACAACAAGGGAATATTTAAGCTTGATTGGAATATCAACAAACATCATTCTCTTACTGCGACCTATAATTTCCTGAATGCATTTCGCGAACTGAATGCTCACCCTTCTGCCTTGGGAAGAAGGGGACCGGATCAGACGACTCTGCAGTTTTACAACTCCGGCTATCGCATCAATAACGATATTCAATCCGGGATTGTTGAATTAAGGTCCATATTTGGAAATCGTTATTCCAATAAATTGCAAGTTGGGTATACCCATTTCGACGACAGCCGGGATCCGTTTAGTGCTCCTTTCCCAGTCATTAACATTGCAAAAAATGGTATCCGTTATATTGTGGCAGGGCACGAGCCTTTTTCGATACATAACAGGTTGGATCAGAAAGTGTATCAGCTGACCGATAACTTTGATATCTTTCTCAATGATCACAACATAACAATCGGTACTTCTTTCGAAGCCTTTGCTTTTGATAATTCCTTTAACCTGGGGGCATATTTCAGTGGCCAGCCCGGAGGGACGTTTGCCCCGGATTTTGCCAGTGTTCAGGATTTTATAACCTATGTGAATTCTGGGCAGTTTGACTCTGCAGTTGATTTTGCACGTAATACATACCAGCAGAATAATGCCAATGACAGCTGGGCGCTTGCCGAAACCAATGTCGGTCAATGGGCCTTCTATGCACAGGACAAGTGGACGGTAAACGACAACTTTACACTAACCTACGGACTTAGAGTAGATCTTCCATTGTATTTCGATACAAAAAAGAAGATTGAGGAGAATATAGCCAGAAAAGGGGGCAGGGTCTCCGATGGTGGTACCTATGCTCCGGATGTTACCTATTATGATGAGAATGGAAATCCCGTACAGTTTGATCAGACTGAGCTTCCAAATCAGACGCCACTGTTTTCGCCGCGTGTCGGATTTAACTGGGATGTTATGGGTGATCAATCGCTGCAGCTTCGGGGCGGGTCCGGTTTCTTTACCGGTAGATTTCCTTTCGTGTGGATTGGAAACCAGGTAGCAAATCCTGATTTCTTCTTCTACCAGGTGACAGACCCCAGTTTCCAATTTCCCCAGGTTTGGAGAACCAATATCGGTGCTGACAAGAAGCTGAAAGGCGGCTGGTTGCTCTCTACCGATTTCATATATACCAAGGACATCAACGCTGTATTGGTTCGAAACTATGGCCTTAAACCTCCGTCCGGTAATTTAAATGGGGTAGATAACCGGGCGTACTACACGGCCTCGGACCATGCAACGGGACCATTCGGTGGCTCTACCAATGCCTATGTTTTTACAAATACTGATGAAGGCTATAGCTATAACTGGACTTTCGAGGTTAAGAAGCGATTTAGAAACGGTCTATACGCTTCCCTGGCTTACAATTACCTGGACGCACAGGATGTGAGTTCAATTGAGGCGGAGATATCCAGTGATGCGTTTGCCAGGAATCCGGCATTGGGAAATGTAAACAAGCCTGAGCTTTCTCCCTCCATTTATGGGAACAAACACCGTTTTGTCGGGCAGCTGAACAAGACCTTTAACTATGGAAAGGGAAAATGGGCGACGACGGTCTCAATGTTCTTTGAGTATGCCAAGGGTGGTCGTTTCACTTATACTTATTCCGGTGATATCAATGGGGATGGTTCAAATTTGAATGACCTGATTTATATTCCCACGCAGTCTGAACTTAGCAACTATACATTCAGCGGCAACGCTTCCCAACAGGAGGCACAGAGAACTGCTTACAATAATTATATTGAACAGGATGATTACCTGAGCAGTCACAGGGGACAGTATATGGAGAAATATGCGATATTAAGTCCATGGAATAGCCGATGGGATTTACGGTTGGTGCAAAAGTTGAATCTTGGAAATCATTCCCTTGAGTTCAGCATGGATATCCTCAACCTGGGGAACCTGTTAAACTCCAACTGGGGCGTCCGTCAGTCTCCGGTTAATACACAGCCTATCGGTGTCAGCGTTGACCCTAATACTCTTGAACCGACTTATACGTTTGATACGAGTCTACAGAATACTTTTGTGGATGATTTTAATCTGCAGTCGCGATGGCAAATGCAGTTTGGTCTCCGATACACTTTCAACTAGGAGACTAATTCTTGCAAGAGTAGCATGCCTTTCAATAACAAAGCCCCGCATAGCGTTAAACTTTGCGGGGCTTTTCATTTAAAGAATAATTGTGCCTACATATTCTCAACGATTTTATCACCAAATTCTGAGCACTTTAGAAGTGTTGCTCCTTCCATTAGACGTTCAAAGTCGTAGGTCACCTGTTTCTGGCTTATCGATTCCTCGAGTCCTTTTTCAATAAGGTCGGCAGCTTTGCCCCAACCCAGATAACGCAACATGATAACGCCTGATAGGATAAGCGATCCCGGGTTTACTTTATCCTGCCCGGTATATTTAGGTGCTGTCCCGTGAGTAGCTTCAAAAACAGCCAAACCGGTATTATAATTGATATTTGCGCCCGGAGCGATCCCAATTCCCCCCACACAGGCGGCCAGTGCATCCGACACATAATCACCGTTGAGGTTCATGGTTGCGATGATATCATACTCATCGGGCCGAGTTAGGATCTGTTGTAAGAATGCATCAGCGATGACATCTTTGATAATAATGCCGTTGGGCAACTTGCACCAGGGGCCTTCCCCGATCACCTCGGCATCATATTCTTCGCGAGCTACTTCATATCCCCAATCTTTGAAGCTTCCTTCTGTAAACTTCATAATATTTCCTTTGTGCACCAGCGTAACACTGTCACGATTTTCCGCAATAGCATAATCGATGGCCGATCTTACCAATCTTTTAGTGCCTTCTTCAGAGATTGGTTTGATACCGAGCGAAGTGGTGTTCGGGAACCGGATATTGGTGACGCCCATCTCATTGATCAGAAAATCCTTGAGTTTTTTATTTTCAGGCGTTCCGGTCTGATATTCAATGCCGGCATAAATATCTTCCGTGTTCTCCCGGAAAATGACCATATCGGTTTTTTCCGGGTGTTTGACCGGGCTGGGAGTTCCTTTGTAATATTTAACCGGACGTACACATGCATAGAGGTCCTTATTCTGGCGGATAGCGACATTTAACGACCGGATACCTCCTCCCACAGGGGTTGTAAGAGGACCCTTGATGGCAACTTTGTATTCTTCGATCGCCTTTAGTGTATCTTCTGGCAGCCACTGGTCTTCACCGTAATATTTTACTGCTTTCTCTCCGGCATAGATCTCGAACCACTCAATTTTCTTTTCTCCGTCATACGCTTTTTTAACGGCGCTGTCTAACACATGACGCATCGTGGGGGTAATGTCGATTCCGATACCATCCCCCTCAATAAAAGGGATAATCGGATTATTGCCGACTTTAAGCGTCCCGTCTGGTTTCGTTTCAATTTTTGTCCCATTATCAGGAGGTGTAATCTTGTCGTAACTCATGGAAATTTCAGGAATAATTTCGGGTTAAATTTGCCCTGAAGTATACCAAAAAAATGATGGAGGTGCACAGCTTGCTCAGAAAGGGGAAGACAAGCCTGCATATTGAACTATTTTCTGGTTATATTTCGTTATTAATGCAAAGATCCTACTACCACAAAAGGAAGTTGCCATGATAAAACCAATGTTCGGGCATCGCCCAAAACCAAAGAGATTCAATTATGAATTTCGCTATTACGATCCCAAGGAAGAGGAACGGAAGCGTCAGCGTATCAAGATCGAACGTGGTCACGCTAAGTATCACCAAGGAAAATCTATATTGCTGTATGCACTCGGTTTAGCTCTGGTAATTTACATTATGACCTTATTATAATAGAGCCCTAATACCTTTCTTATCGTACTTCTCCGAAATAAACGTCAGAATTCTGTGAAGAAAATAGAATAGGCCTTCCGGATTCTTGCTTATAAATTTTCCCGAATTGTAAGGATGACCTTACGAAAGGGATGATAATTTCTTATCATCTTAGCAATCAAAATTCAGCAATAGAAGCGCAGACAAACATTGACCCAGGATACGGATTCACAAAATTCTATTATACATCAGCTTCCTCCCGAAATTTCCAATAAAATAGCCGCCGGTGAGGTTATTCAGCGACCCAGTTCGGTAGTTAAAGAACTCATTGACAATGCTATTGATGCGGGAGGGGATCAGCTGAAGATTGTTATTCAAAATGCCGGACGTACACTTATTCAGGTCGTAGATAATGGAAGTGGTATGGAGAAACAGGACATTCGGCTCTGCTTCCAGCGACATGCTACTTCTAAAATTAAGGATGTTGAAGACCTTTTTAGAGTTCGGACGCTCGGCTTCCGGGGCGAGGCTATGGCATCCATTGCTTCTGTGGCCCAGGTAACACTCAAGACAAAGCCGCCCGAAGCGGATATGGGCTACGAATATGAGATCTGGGGAGGAGAAGAAAAATCCTTTGAACCCGCTGCCGTGGAAGATGGTACTTCGGTTTCCATTAGAAATTTATTTTATAATGTGCGTGCCCGCAGACAATTTTTGAAGACGGATGCCACCGAATTTCGTCATATTCTTAAAACTGTGCAGCAATTGGCCTTGGCTTATCCTGATATAGGCTTTAAGCTAATTGCGGATACCGATACTATTTACGATTTGCCCAGAGCCCAGGAGCTGAATGATCGTATTGTAGATATGTTTGGTAAAAGCTACCGGGCCAGCCTTATTAATTTCAAGGAGGAAACCAGTTATCTTACGGTTCGAGGAATCTTAGGGGATCCCAAGCTGACTAAACGGAGTCGCGGAGAACAGTTTTTATTCGTAAATGGTCGTCCCATTCAGCATCGGTATTTAACTCACATAATTTTAAATATTTATGACACCTGGACAGGGGAAAAGGATTACCCTTTTTACGCTATCTTTCTGGAAGTAGACCCAAAACAAGTTGATGTAAACGTACATCCTGCCAAGGAGGAGGTAAAGTTTGAGGATGAAAGAAGTGTTATTAAACTGACGAAGTCGGTAGTCAAAAAGGCACTTAATGAGCAATTTATGGTACCTGATGTTCCCGGAGAAGGATATTCATCGCGAAATTCTTCAAAAGATTTTTCTTCTAATTTTAATTTTGGAGGCTACAAAAATCGAGGAAGCAGGAATAAGAAGCCGATTAAGTTCCCTTCCAGGATAAATTTCGATCGTCCAAAAACTGACAAAGGGCAAAATGATTTTTCGAGACAGCTGTATGATTTTGATGACCGATCTACTTCTGAAAACGAAAGTGTCGGTAATACGCGTGAAGAGCAGCCGGACCGGATGCGCGATAGGGGATTTTGGCAACTTCACGATCGATATATACTGACACAGACGCGTTCCGGTTTGTGTATGATCGACCAGCATGCAGCTCATAAGCGAATTGTCTTTGAAAAAGCTATCAATGCTACTGAATCGGCCATCCCCAGCACCCAGCAATTGCTTTTCGCTCAGACAATTGAATTCTCGGCCTCCGAGTTTTCGTTACTCGAGGAACTGCATCCCATCATCCAGAGAATGGGCTTTAATGTACAATTGCTTAGCGGCAACACTGCGATGATTTCTGGGGTTCCTGCTGATATAGATGTTGGAGACGAACAATCAGTGCTGAAGTCGATGCTGCAGCAATACCGTGAAATGGATGGAAAGTTTGAGTTTGACGAGCGCCGTAAGCTGGCAATTGCTTTTGCCTCAAAGACTGCCATACCGAGAGGTAAGAAACTAACTGACCTTGAGATGGAAAATCTTCTTGATCAGCTATTTGCCTGTGAAGAACCCTATAAAGATCCCCTGAATAAGCCTACCCTTGAATATATTCCACTGGAAGATATTGAGGCACGGTTTCGATAGTGTTGCCCGACTGATGAATTGTTGAATTACTGATTTAAAAATTTATCTTATCGCTTTAGTTCGATAGAATTCCGACATTTCTACTTGGGTCTAATCAACAATGCAGTCATTCTAAAACGCAAACATTCATTTATGAACATACTGGCTGTTGAACCTTTTTACAGCGGTTCGCATAAGGCTTTTTTAAGTGGGTTAAAGAAATATTCAAGGCATAATATTATCCCTATAAACTTAAGTTATAAGGGACGTAAGTGGCAAATGCATGGCAATTCAGTGGTCCTTGCCGGCATGACCAAGCAAATTGAGGAAGATATTGATTTATTGCTGGTGAGCAGCATGACGAATCTTCCTGCCTTTTTAGCTCTCACTAATCCTCGTTTTTCGGATGTGCCGAAGATCATGTATATGCATGAAAATCAATTTACACAGCCGATGCCTGAGGGGGAGGAGCGGGATTTGACCTATTGTTATCTCAGCTACCTTAGTATGCTTTCGGCCGACCGGCTTATATTTTCTTCAAAATTTCATCGGAATGATTTTCTGCGAGCCCTTCCCGATTTTTTAGAGCATTATCCGGATGATTTGCACTATTACCCGGTTGATAAGATTGCGGAGCGCAGCATCGTTTTATACCCGGGTTTGGATCTCAAACGTTTTGATGAGCAGGAAGACTTACGCAAGTCAAATAAGAACCCGGTAATTGTATGGAACCAACGCTGGCAGTTCGACCGGAATCCGGCTATGTTTTTTAGGGTCCTAAACCGCCTGGATGATATTGATCTGACCTTTGATTTAATCCTCGCGGGAGATTCACAGCATGAGAAGCCGGAAGAATTTGAAAAAGCCTGGCAGCGTTATGGTAGACACATCACGCACTTTGGATATGTTGAGAACAAGGAAAACTATAGCAAGTTGCTTCACAGCGGAGATATTGTAGTTTCTACGGCAACCTATGAGTTTTTCTGTGTGGCTATAATGGAAGCAATTTATTGCGGGTGTCATCCGCTTGTGCCCAACAGGCTGCATTACCCCGAGCTGATACCGGAAAGTTTGCATCACCCGCTTTTGCATGCCCCCGTGCTTTATGACTCCGAAGATGATTTGTTCCATTATCTTAAAGATTTATTAACCGGAGAAACACGTCCGCTGCCAAAATCTTCACTTCAAAATATCAACAAGCATTTAGACTGGTCGGACCGAATTGATGATTATGATGATATGTTTGAAGAATTTGGCAAGTTGGAGATTACATCCTCTCTTTCTTAATTTCGAAATTGTAATAATTATCGGTATGATAATCCCGTTTCGTGGCTCTGTTGCGGAACCAGAGCATGGAAGTTCAATCTCTTGATGAAATCTCAATCTTCATTTCTAATGTGAATAAGGGCAGACCGGAGTTTTTAGCAGTTTGCCGATTTTGTTAACTACCTGATTTCTATATAGATAGCTAAAGTGGCTCCCCTTGTGGCAAATGTAGGACGCATAGATCCTCATCTTACCGTCCGTAGGCAATGACCTTAAGGGGATCAGTCTTGGAGGCAATACGAGCCGGCAGCCATGAAGCCAGGGCGCATAGTACCAGCGTTACGGCGGTGACGATAATAAAATCTATCATATGAGGTTCAACAGGGGCATAAGCCATATAATAGTTTTGTTCTGAAAGAGGAATGATATGATATGTAGACTGCAGCCAGGCAAATAGAATAGATAGAGAAATTCCAAGAAGTAAACCAACAATTGCTACAAAAAGTCCTTCGAGCAGAAAAATTCCCCGGATGCTTTCGTCATCGGCCCCCATGGTTTTTAAAATGCCGATATCACGAGTGCGTTCCAGAACCATCATCAGAATTGTACCAATGAGATTAAAAGCCGCAACGATAATCATTACACTTATTACAAAAGGAATCGTTTGTTCCTGTAAATCAACCCAAGCAAAAATGCTTCCATAACGATCAAATATGGTTTCTGTAAAATAAGGAAATTGAAGGTCGTCAGAGAGCTGACGGTCAAAAGAGGTTATTTGTGATGGGTCTTTTAATCTGAGTTCAATGGCTGAGGCATTGGATTCCGGCATTTCAAACAACTGCTTGGCATGAGAGCGTGCAACCAGGGCAAGGATATCGTCAAATTGGCCAACACCGGTCTGGTAAATGCCGGTTAGGCGAAATTGCTTAATTTCCGGGGAGCTGAGAGGAGAAGGGAGCCCTTCCATAGTGTAGGCCGTAAGCACTGAGTTAATATTTGCTCCCAGCGTTTTTGCAAGGTCAGCCCCTATAACTATACCCGGGAGGCCGGTGCTGTCGGTCGACAAATCGTAATGCCCGCGGCTGATATAGCTGCGGATGTCTGTGACATCTCCTGTTTCGTCAACTCCTTTGAACATTGTGCCGGTTACCTCATCAGAGGATTGTAGCATGGCTTGACCGTCTATTACGGCCTGTGCCCCGGCTACTTCCGGGTATCTTTTAATGGAGGGTAATAGGGTATCGGCACGATAGATGGGATCCTCACTAAAGGTGGTAATAGAAATGTGCGGAGCAAATCCAAAAACTTTGTTGTCAATAACAGATTTAAACCCGTGCACCACAGACAGGGCAATTAGTAGGCCGGCTGACCCTACCGCCACTCCTGTGATTGCCATAGCCTTTATAAAAGACAGGAAGCGCGACCCCTTGCGCTTCCCTTTGAAGTATCGTAAGGCCAGGTACCACTCAAATTTCATGATTGGCTATCGGTTACTTGTTATTGGTTACTTAGATTGCCGATTATTCACGAATATGCTAGTACTTTTTGTTCAAATACAACTGAATAATAACCAATCAGCCATTAATTATTTCTCCGGCTTCATTTGGGGGAAGAATAGTACATCCCGTATGGAGGCCGAATTTGTCATGATCATTGCAAGACGGTCGATACCCACTCCTAGACCGGCTGTGGGAGGCATACCGTATTCCAGAGCCTGAAGAAAATCATCATCTATAGTCATGGCTTCTTCATCACCACCGGCGCGCAAACGTGCTTGTTCTTCAAATCGCTCGCGCTGATCAACCGGATCATTAAGCTCTGAAAATGCATTGGCAATCTCTTTTCCGTTGCAAATACATTCGAAACGCTCTACCAATCCTTCTTTTTCGCGATGTTTCTTTGCAAGGGGGCTCATTTCAATCGGGTAGTCTGTGATGAAGGTCGGCTGGATGAGTTTCGGCTCGACATATTCCCCGAAAATTTCATCAATAATTTTTCCTTTTCCTGCTCCTTCCTCAAGTTCAATGTGTAATCCTTCAGCAATATCCTGAAGCTCGGTGAGGTCTTTACCATAAAGGTCCTTGCCGGTCTCTTTTTTAATAGCTTCAAACATCGGTATCCGAGGCCACGGACGCTTAAAGTCGATTTCGTGTTCGCCGACCATTACTTTTGTTGAACCGTGTAGTGCAAGGGCTACCTGTTCAATCATCGCCTCCACGAAATCCATCATCCAGTTGTAATCCTTATATGCAACATAGAGTTCAACCTGTGTAAATTCCGGATTGTGGAAACGGGAAAGTCCCTCATTTCGGAAATCTTTGGAAAATTCATATACACCGTCATATCCGCCTACAATCAGCCGTTTTAGGTATAATTCATTGGCAATACGGAGATAAAGTTTCATATCAAGCGTATTATGGTAGGTTTCAAAAGGCCGGGCTGAAGCCCCGCCGTAAATAGGTTGCAGGATTGGCGTTTCTACCTCCATGTAGCCCTTGTCATTCATGAAGTCACGCATTGCCTGAACCATCTCTGTTCGCTTTCTGAAAACTTCGCGCACTTCAGGATTTACAATTAAATCAAGGTATCGCTGACGATAACGCTGCTCCTTATCAGTAAAAGCGTCATATACCTTTGTCTCCCCATTTTCTTCCACTTCTTTGGGAACGGGGATAGGGCGAAGTGTTTTGCTCAGCAAACGGAATTCTTTAGCATAAACAGTAGTCTCACCGGTTCCTGTTTTAAATACATATCCTTTGATGCCTACAATATCCCCGATGTCGGTAAGCTTCTTAAAAATCTTGTTGTATTCTTCCTGTCCTACATCATCCCTGCGAATGTAAACCTGGATTTGTCCTTCGGAGTCCTGCAGGTTAAAGAAAGTGGATTTTCCCATGATGCGACGGGTCATTACCCGTCCCGCTACAGAAACAGATTCTACATCGTCTTCATCCTGATCATTTTTCTTAATCAATTCAGGGTGCTCCAGGATATATTTGCTTTTATGAGTTACTTCAAAGTCATAGGGATACGGATCATAGCCCATTTCACGAAGCTCGTGCAGCTTTTCAAGACGTATTTCGTGTTGTTCGCTCACTGAAGATTCAGTATTGCTCATGAGAAAATGCTAAATTTTATTCTTTGTATTAATAACGTTTACAAGTCGCTAAAAATAGGGAATTGGGCACTAAATTGTGAGTTTTTTCTCAGCAACGCGAAATTGTTTTTGAATCAAGAATATATTGGTGATTTTCACTGCTCGGCTTTGATTATCTTATTGATGAAATACTTTTAATTATATTTTATTTGTGAGAATGCCCAAGATTTCGCACTGAGATGATTTCACGATATTGATCCCTGTTAAACGACCATTTATTAATGCCAGAAAAACTTTCCGACATCGTATTTCAGCTGCCATTCAAAAGTAGTTTTGGGTTTAAAGCGCTGGTTCCCATTTCTGAAGAGGCTTTGGATGCTTTGCAGGATTATGAAATTAGTGAGTTAAACACTTTTACTAATGTGCGCAGAAAGAGAGAATATCTCTCATCAAGGATACTGTTAAAAAAGCTGGCTTCCGAATGGGGGATTCCAAGAGAAGAGTTTGAAATTTTAAAAGATGATTTGGGGAGCCCTTACGGGTTATACCGGTCGGAGCGTTACTTTATTAGTATTGCCCATACAAGGAAGAGGGTTTTTTGTGGTATTAGCAGGGACTCGGCAATTGGTATTGATGCGGAACCTATAACCCGAAAAGTGCCCGATAAGTTGAAAAGACGCATTCTGCATCCCGATGAAGTTCGAAGTTTAGCATCTGTTTCCGGTATTCGTATATGGACTATTAAAGAGGCCTTTATAAAATTAGAAGGGCAGGGGCTACGTTTGAATATGAACCAGGTAAAAGTTCAAAAAGAAGGCAATACATTTTTAGTAGAAATAAATAATGACAAAAGAGCTAAAATTTGTAGTTTTCGGTCAGCAGACCACTGGTTGGCTATCGCGTATTATCAATAATTAAAATCGATTAGCATTTTTTATATGAATATTACATCCTACTCCCGTGAACAGATTGAAGAAGGACTCAGTAAAGCACGGGAGCATAACAAGGGAGAGAATGAACTCATTAGGGTGTTGTTTGCACCTCAACGAATTGACGATGATAACTTTGACCGCGTTTGTGATATTTATAGCCGGTTGGATATGTCGAATTATGATACCGTTGTTGTCATAGAATCTTATGATGAGAAGCTGGATAAAAAGTTGCCTATGTGTTCAAACTCATATTTTGAAACGCCACTGGGCAAGGTGCCGGTCAATGATTATATGCGTAATGAATTTTGTGATGAGGATGACGACTTCTTCATCCATGATGCAGCTTTTGGGGAGGATATCAGTCTGTTCCAACAGTTGATGTTCCTTCAGACATTGTCCGATGATTTTTCTGCTTTGAGTGTCCAAATAGCAGATAAAGATCCGGCCATCGTCAAAGAATTGGCTTATGTCTTGGAAGAAGTCTTAGCACCTCGCAATGCACTACTCATTTTTTGTTGTGAGCTGGATAATGACCGTAAAAAAGAATTCGAAAAGATCCGGCTGATGATTGAAAATGATAATCAATCAGGATTACTAAATTATCTCAACAGCGGGGAGTCTCATATCAAAGGCACAACAGCCTTCATAGCCGGAGTAATTGTAGCCCAGAAGTGGGGATTAAAGCTCAACTTTCTGCGTGGCGAATATGATGATTATTCCGGGAGCCTGCTTACGGCTTATGCCGATCGCCAGCGCGTCTTGTTTTAGACTATGGAATTGCCTGAAGCAACCGTTATCGGCCTGGGAGGATTAGGGGGAGCACTTACGGAGGCACTTGTTGAGCATGGAATCCCGGTTAAGAGTATTTTTAACCGGACTTTCGAAAAAGCTGAGACGCTATCGAGGAGGTATGAGATAACAACAGCAGGTGCTTTTCCACATGATTCGTCCCAACTTGGGCAAATCGTGTTTATTACGGTCTCTGATCAGGCTATTACAGAAATAGCTGGTCGTCTGTCAGAATTAAATGGAGATTTTGAGCAAAAATTATTTGTCCACTGTTCAGGCAACGAACCGGCCGATTTGCTAAAATCCCTGCGAAAAAAAAAGGCCATAACCGCTTCTTTTCATCCTTTACAGACGTTTACGTCCCAAACGGGGTCATCGGCTTTTAACGGGATTTACTTCAGCATGCAGGGAGATACTGAGGCCTTTCCGGTTTTGAGTGGTATCGCTAAGGCATTGGGATCTGAAAGTTTTACCGTTACAGCTAAACAAAAACCATATCTCCACGCAGCTGCTGTCATGGCTTCGAACTATTTGAATACGCTGCTCGATACGTCACTGGATATCGCTGCGCTAAGCGGGCTGTCAAAAATAGAAGTTCAAAAAGCGTTATTGCCGCTTGTTCAAACAACGTTGAAGAATGCCGAAGGCATGACCTTTGCAGAGTCTCTAACAGGCCCAATCAAACGTGGCGACTGGGATACCGTCCAAAAGCACTTGGATTTACTTGAGGATCAACCACAGTTGCAGAGTCTATATTGTAAGCTGGGATACCGGACCGTTAAGCTTGCGCATGAAACAGGATCAATTAATGGGCCCATTGCAAAAAAACTGTATTCGATACTGAATACAAAGTCAGGTTAAAGTCAATACCGGGTAAATTCAATGGATGATTATTACACTCGTGTTTATGAGGTCGTGGCCCATATCCCCATAGGTAAGGTTACTACGTATGGAGCTATTGCTCGTTTTCTTGGGATTGCCTCAGGAGCCAGGATGGTGGGGTATGCCCTTAATAATGTTGGTGAAACGAATGTACCGGCTCATCGCGTTGTGAATAGAAATGGTGAATTGACGGGACGTGCTCATTTTCCGGATGACACCATGCGTGAACGCCTGCAGCAGGAAGGCATAACTTTTTTGGAGGAATACCGGATTGATATGGAAGCTCATTTTTGGGATCCAAACGAAATGGAATAATCGTATGCAGAAATATTCCTTGAAAGCCAGGTTCTTATTGGTGCTGATGTGTATCATGCTGGCTGCCGGCCTTCAGAATGCAAAGTCAATGAACGTCAGTAGCCCCGATACTTTGCTCAAAGATGTAAGCCCTGCCGAATTGAAGACTGTCATAGATTCTTACCGGGGTAAAAAAATTGTGCTGGTGAACGTCTGGGCTACGTGGTGTGCTCCTTGCGTTGAGGAATTTCCGGAGATAGTGAGGCTACAGCGAGCCTATCCTGACAAGTTACAGGTTGTCTTTATTTCTGCCGATTTTCCCGAAAGCCGCAACCAGGCGCTTGTATTTTTGAGAACTCATGATGTGAATTGGACGACCTATTTCAAGACGGGCAAAGATCAGCCATTTATAGAAGCCCTTTCCAAAGAATGGAGTGGGGCCCTGCCTTTTTCTAAAGTGATAGCCGAAGATGGGTCCGTGATTGGCAGCTGGGAAAAGAAAGCAGGTTATGATCAATTCGAACGATACGTTAAAAAAGCAATAAACCAATGAGAGTTATGATGAAACAACGCTTACGCTACGTAATCCCTGCGTTATTGGGGATGTTCTTGTTTGCCTTTTTACCGTTGGGTGACAAGGTAACAGACGAGCTCGAGATTGGAGCCAAAGCTCCTCTGGCAGATTTAAAAGTGGAGGATGTATCAGGTAAGATTCTAACCCTTAATGAAGTGGCGAAAGAGAACGGTTTACTGGTAAATTTTAGTTGTAATACCTGTCCGTGGGTCGCACGGTGGGAGGATCGTTACAATCCTATTGCAAAGATGGCCGAAGGCCATAAGATTGGTGTGATAGCACTGAATCCCAACTCCGGTTATCGCAACCGGGGCGAGTCGATGAAGGACATGCAAGAGCGGGCTAAAAAAAGCAACTATCAATTTTATTATGCACTGGATAAGGAAAGCAAGCTGGCCGGTGCTTTTGGAGCCACACATACGCCGCATATTTTCCTGTTTAATTCAGATATGCAACTCGTCTACCGCGGAGCTATTGATGATAATGCCGGTTCGGCTGAGAACGTGGAGCATCCGTATCTGAAGAATGCAATTGAAGCGCTGGGAGCCGGGAAGGAAATTAATCCCAAGACTACAAAATCCCTGGGTTGTACTATTAAATGGCCTTCGTAGAAAGATAGGTCTTATGCTGAATTAATTCAGGGTCTTATCTGAAAAGGCACTTGCCATTAACTCATGCGCCAAGACTTTCCTAATTGTCCCAATATTTACTTATTTTCAAGGTTTGTCAGACCACTGGCAAACCTTTTCTTTTGAAATGAACGTTATAAACATATGCCCCGTTGGACATTACATACAGAATTTAAATTTGATGCTGCCCATTTTATTGAAGGGTATGACGGTAAATGCGGTCGAATGCACGGACACAGTTATAAAGTTCATGTTTCCGCGGAATCAAAGAAGTTGAACCCTTCCAAGTACTTGGATACCAGTGATATGGTTTGTGATTTCAACGAACTCAAATGGGCTGCTAAGAGCCCTAAAAAAGGAGGGCTCGACCATGCTGTGTTGAACGAAGAATTACCGGTGAATCCTACGGCGGAGCGGATAGCGGAATTTATTTATAAAGAAACTAAGCAGCGAATTCCGGAAGGCATTAAACTTAATATCACAGTGTGGGAAACGGATACGTGCTGGGTAGAATATACTGAAGACGATGTTTAAGACAGTGGACCAGAAAAAATTGGAATCCCTTATCGATCAGGATAAGATGAAAGCGGTTAAATATCCGCTTATGGAAGATTTTTATACTATCCAGGGAGAAGGAACACATACCGGCCGACCGGCTTATTTTATTAGAACAGCAGGCTGTGATGTGAATTGTTGGTGGTGCGACGTCAAAGAGAGCTGGGATGAAGAGGCACATCCTGTTGATACGGTAGAAAATATTGTTGCTCGTGCCGTGAAAAGTGGTGCCCGGTTTGTTGTGATAACTGGTGGTGAGCCTCTCCTGCATGATCTTGACCCGCTTACTTTTCAGCTTAAACAGGCCGGGTTACAGGTGCATATTGAGACCAGTGGATCATCCCCCATCTCGGGTTATCTGGATTGGATTACCCTCTCACCTAAACGTTTTAAGGAGCCGATTGATGACATCTATTCCTATGTGGATGAATTGAAGGTAGTTGTCTTGACTTCTAAAGATCTTGAATGGGCTGAAAAGAATGCGGCCAAATGCCCTGATAATACAAAGCTATTGTTGCAGCCTGAATGGGAAAAAGAGGGGGCTGTAGAGCTAATTATTAATTATGTCAAAGAACATCCTGAATGGGGGATAAGCCTCCAGACACATAAATTTATGGGCGTTCGATAGTTTTTAAACAGGCGAACGGTTTGACGAAATTTAGTTGGAAACCGAATTTCTTGGGTAACCCATTTTTTAATATTGATTTGGTTAGGTTTGTTTTTAGGATCTAAATAACAACACAATCTTTATAATCATATATAATTAAATTTGGCTTTTCATAACGAAGCTTCAGTTATTATCACGGGTGCCAGCAGGGGGATTGGACGGGAGATAGCATTGGGTTTTGCCCGTGAAACCGAATACGCATTGGTACTGCTCGCCAGAACAGAATCAGGCTTAAAAGAGACACGATATTTGTGCCAAAAAGCAGGCGCAAAGTCTCTAGTGACGGTCCGCTGTGATGCTTCTGATTCAGAGGCTGTAGAAAATATTTCTCTGCCCGCAGGCTTTCCAACTCCTGAAATTATAGTCAATAATGCGGGTTCTTATCTTTACAAAAACCTGGAAGAAACTCTTCCGGAGGAATTCGAAGAGCAGCTGCGGTCGAATTTATATTCTGCAGTTAATGTTACCGGGCGTTTTTTGGATGATTTGAAATCCAAATCCCATGCATTGATTATCAATATTTGTTCGGCAGGGGCGGTGGAAGGACTCAAAAACAGTGGTGCTTATTCTGCTTCCAAACATGCTCTTTTAGGATATACTCGCTCACTCCGTTTAGAACTCTTGGATACTGAGATAGGTGTTACGGCTATTAATTTGGGACAGACACAGTCAACGTCATGGGAAGGGTCTTCGGTTGATGGAAATCTTTTGATTGATCCAAAAGATGTAGCCAGCATTATCACATCGCTTACCCGGTTATCGCCCCGAACGGTCGTCGAGGAGATGTTGATTAAACCTCAGCACGGCCGGGTACCCCCGATGTGATACCTTCTGGCAGCATTATCGTTCATCCTGTCTGCCGGCCGGCGGATCGGGGTCTAGTGCACTTACTTTTGGGAGGTGTGGACAGGCCAGTACTCTTGGCAATTGGAGGAGCCTTCGATTTATCCCGGTACGGCAGCTAAACCGTAACCTTGACAGAAAAGATAGCAGATCTACAATTCGGGTGTCTATATTTACATATATCTAATTCTAATAAGCAAGAAGCTTGTCCAGTTTCTGGTTAAGACGTGCGTCGGCCAGGTAGCCCTTTTCCAGGTTAGGATGAAAGGGTACCGGGATGTCCAGAGATGCGCAGCGAAGGATGGGGGCATCCAAATGTTTAAAACATTGCTCTGTGATAAGCGAGGACACTTCGCTCATGGGACCGAGGGTTTGGGAGGGTTCCTGTAAAAGTAAAACCTTGTTCGTTTTAGAGACAGATTGTTTGATTGTTGTCATATCCAGTGGATGGAGGCACCGAAGATCTACGATTTCCAGTTCCCTACCTTCATTAGCATACTTTTCAGCTATTTCCTGTGCCCACTGTACGCCCATTCCATATGTTATAATGGTTGCAGCATCGCCTTCGCGCCGTACTTTTGCTTTGCCAAGTTCTTCAGGCTGACACTTATCTGGAGTCACTTCACGGATACTACGGTAAAGCTTTTTGTGCTCGAAAAATAGAACCGGATTTGGATCATAAAGTGCACTATATAACAGGTTCTGTGCATCTTCTACGGTAGCAGGGACTACAATTTTTAAGCCGGGATGCTGCATAAACCAACCTTCCGGCGATTCCGAATGGTATGGCCCTGCTCCCACTCCGGCACCGTGTGGGGCCCGAATAGTGATATTCAGCGGTGGCATCCACCGGTAATGCCCTTTTGCAATATTATTTACGATCTGGTTGAATCCGCAGGTAATGAAATCGGCGAATTGCATTTCCACGATTGGTTTGAATCCTTCCAGGGCTAGTCCCACAGCACAACCGAGGGCTCCTGCCTCAATAATGGGGGTATTACGAATGCGATCCTTTCCAAACTGATCCACAAACCCTTCTGTCACCTTAAAAACACCACCGTATTCAGCTATATCCTGTCCCATGATGATAAAATCTTCGTCTTCCTCAAAAGCTTGTTTGAGACAAAATTGAATAGCATCCACAAAACGTTTTTCGGAAGTCAATCCATTAGAGGTTGGAGGTTTTGGCAGTTCCACAGCAGCAAAAACGGCCTGCTCTTCTTTTGGGCGGTCAAAGACAGGGTCATCGGCTTCAAGGGCACGGTCCAGCTGGCTCATAAATGTATGATCTACTTCTTCTTTGATTGAAGCAAGTTCATCATCGCCTGAAACCAGTTGCTCCTCTTTAAGCCACACAGCCATACGGTCGATGGGATCTCTTTCAGACCATTTTTCAAATTTTTCATCCGGGACATAAAAGGTGCCGGATGCTTCTTCGTGTCCTCGCATTCTAAAAGTCTTTGCTTCAATAAGGGTGGGTTCTCCCTTCAGTGCGTTCTTCCGAGCTTCGGTAACGGTATCTATGACTTCGAAGATATCATTGCCGTCAATTTTGACGCCGCGAAGACCGTATCCCTTCGCGCGATCTACGAGATCTTTGCACGCATACTGTTCACTGGTAGGGGTGGAAAGGCCATAACCGTTGTTTTCAATCATGAAGATGACCGGCAACTTCCAAACGGCTGCCAGGTTCAGGGCTTCGTGGAATTCTCCCTCGCTAGTAGCTCCATCTCCGCAAAAGCTGCAAGCAATATAATTATTGTCGCGTAACTTGGAAGAAAGGGCCAATCCGTCTGCAATCGGCATGGTGGCAGCTAAATGGGAAACCATCCCGACAATATGTTTTTCCATACTCCCAAAATGAAAAGAGCGGTCCCGCCCGTTGGTGAATCCGTCTGTTTTACCCATCCATTGGCAAAACAAACGATAGAGATCAATACCCCGAGTGGTAAACAAGCCTAAATTGCGGTGCATCGGCAACAGATAATCTTCCTCTTTGAGGGCCGAAGCGACGCCCACGGCAATAGCTTCTTGTCCCATACCGGAGAACCATTTACTGATTTTCCCTTTTCGGAGGAGCATCAACATCCGTTCTTCAATTCTCCTGGGAAGAAGGAGTTGACGATAAAGGGTTAGCGCCTGTTCACTGGATAATTTTTTTTTCGGCTTAATCATTAAATATTCCTGAAAATTGTGTAATTTATTTGATTGCAAACATGCTGTAGTTAGATGCTAATTGCAACCTGTTTTTGCAAAAAAAATCGATGAATTGGAGATAAAGATATTTAATCTATAATTTGATTTTTATGCGTTGCAAAACCTAGCTATTTCATATTTCACGAACGTAATGTTGTCAATCAAATTAATGGTGCGACTCAAATTTGTATGGTTATTGCTTCACCAACAAAAAGTTAGTCGCATTTTTCATTTGGAGAGATTGCGTTTATACACAATAACCAAAAAAGAGTAAGAGATAAATGGAAGCACTCGGTCGTCAAATTCTGGTAGAATTTTATGATTGTGATTCAGAAAAAATTAACGATGTAGAATTTATAGAGTCATCTTTTTTAGCTGCTACGCGGGCATCAAAGGCTACAATAATATCGCATAACTTTCACAAATTCAGTCCTCACGGTGTCAGTGGAGTCGTGGTCATTGCCGAATCCCATGTGTCCATTCACAGTTGGCCGGAATATAATTACGCTGCAGTTGACATTTTTACCTGTGGAGATACTATTGACCCGTGGGTGATTCAAGAGCATTTGAAGAAGGCATTTGAATCAAAAAATACCTCCAGTATGGAAATGAAGCGGGGCATGTTTAAGGTACAGCCCGGAGAAAAATTATTATTTAAACCCCAACATTCAGCTTCAAAGAATTAATATTTATGAAAGAGACTTCCCCATCCCGTACGGTTCAAAAACTTATGATGGTTAATACCCCCAATATTTTCTGTTTAGTCAAAGGAGCGGCCGAAGGCCGAACACGCCTCAATGCTTTTGATAACTCACTGTTAAACGCAGGCGTCGGCGACACTAATCTTATGCGGATGAGCAGTATTTTACCTCCCGGAGCGGAACAACGTGAAATAAGTGATATCGATTTGCCCGCCGGCGGATTAATCCCCTTGGCATATGCCGCTATTGATTCCACCACCCCCGGACGCTATATCTCATCTGCAATTGCCGTTGGCATTCCTGAAGATGAGTCAGAGCCCGGAGTGATCATGGAATTTGAAGATCATAGCCGCCTCGACAATGTGGAATCTATTGTTCGACAAATGGTAATTGATGCTTTCGACTATCGTAAGCGGAAATTAAAGGAGATTAAATCGATTGGCATTGAACACAAAGTAGAAAATTGTGCTTCCACCTTCGCTGCTGCTGTACTTTGGTATGACTAAGGCAGTTATCAGGTTTCAGTTGTAGCAATGAGCTATCCGCTATGATTAATACTAAAATTGAAGACTGAAGCTGACAGCTTATCCATTTTCTTTAAAGACCTAGTACATTTTAACAGCTTAAAATTATTTACTACCTATGGCTCTAACCTACAACGAATATTACCACGAACGTACAGGTTTGACTGTTGGACTTAATAAATTGCTATTTTCAGAAGAGACGCCCTATCAAAAAGTAGAGGTATTTGAAACTGATACCTGGGGCAACCTGATGACCATTGATGATATGGTGATGCTCTCGGAAAAAGATGAGTTTGTATATCACGAGATGTTAAGTCATGTGGGTATGTTTACACATCCGAATCCTGAGCGTGTGTTGATCATTGGCGGTGGAGACGGGGGAACGGCGCGGGAAGTACTGCGTCATCCGACCGTTAGGCAAGTCGATATGGTAGAAATTGACGAAGCTGTAGTTCGGGCGGCTAAAGAATTCTTGCCACAAGTGGGAGACTGGGACAATCCCAAACTTAATGTATTATATAAGGATGGCATTCAGTTTGTTAAGGATATCGATACTCCCTATGATGTAATTATTATTGATGGGTCTGATCCCGTCGGGCCTGCTGAAGGGTTATTTGAAGATGAATTTATACAGGCTTGCTATGATGGTTTGGGTAAGGACGGGGTATTAACAGCCCAGACGGAAAGCCCTTGGGTGCCGGAATATTATTCAAGTATGAAACAGGTGTTTTCGGCGCTCGACAATATTTATGAACGCTCCAGCATGTACCTGGCATACATTCCGCTGTATCCGGCGGGAATGTGGTCCTTTTCGTTTGCCAGCAAAGGGGCGGACCCGTTAAGTGATGCAACTTTTCAAAGGGTAGAAAAGGGACTTAATGCTTTTGATGCCAAATTGAAGTATTATAATGCTTCGGTTCATATGGGATCCTTTTCACTACCTAATTTTGTCAAGGATATCTTAGAATAGATTTTGTGTTCGATACTTTTAAATCGTTCCTTAACGATTTTCCTGTTGGTTAAAACTGTTTTAAGTTGAAAATATGAGCACTGGCAAACGGCTGGCTTACACTTATGTGATGCTTGGTGCAGCGCTTTGGGGAATAATAGGTCTCTTCATTCAGGAACTTTATCAGGCGGGGTTTACGGCTCTTCAGATTGTAACACTTCGCGTAGTAAGTGCTGCTATTATGCTTACCGTCTATTTGGCTATCCGGGACCCTGGCATGCTTAAAATTGAGCTGAAAGATTCTTTCAGCTTTGTTGGAACCGGGATATTCAGCATCGTATTTTTCAATTGGTGTTATTTTACAGCCATTGAGGAAGTTTCGCTTTCCGTGGCTGTTATCCTATTATACACTGGACCCGCTTTCGTCGCTATTTTATCTTGGTTTTTCTTCAATGAACCTATGACTAAGCGTAAAATTATTGCCTTATTATTAACGCTTGCCGGGTGTGGACTTGTAATAAAGGTAATCCCTTTGGCTGATCAGAAAATTTCTTTGTTTGGCTTTCTTGTGGGGTTGGGATCAGGATTTGGCTATGCACTCTATAGTATGTTCGGAAAGCATGCCCTCAAAAAATATGGTCCATTAACGGTTATCACTTATACTTTCCTGTTTGCCTCGGCTGTTTTGTTGCCCTTAGGTGGGTTCAGCATCCAACCCCATTTATTGTCTTCCTTTCATAATTGGGAGATGATCATAGGACTCGGATTTTTTCCCACAGTGCTTGCCTATTTGTTGTATACGTCAGGCTTATCCATGGTTGAAAGCAGTCGTGCATCGATCACAGCGACGCTTGAACCGGTTGTCGCTGCACTCTTAGGGGTGTTTATATTTGGTGATATACTGACAGCGTACCAAATTTTTGGGATGGTGTTGGTTCTTGGTGCCGTCATTTTGATTCAATTCCAAAAGAGGCAAGGAAAAATTCCAATTACCTGAATTTTCCTGTCAATTGTTAAAGTTCAAAAAGGAAATCAGAACCTTTGGTGCTTATTTGCTGATGGGAATTTTGCTGACGATGTTTTTGTGATGGTTAAGGCAATGAGGGTAATCAAAATTAACTTGAAATGGGAGATCATGAAACAGGGTAAAATTTCAATATGGGGAATAGCGAGTGGGATATTTTCAATACTTGGCGCATTGATGTTGCTGTTTTCGGGCTATGGCTACCAATGGGGTTGGTGGGGGTTAGGCACTGCATTTAGATACCTAATTCCCGGTAGCGCGCTATTGGCAATTATTGGCTTGGCATTGGCTGTTGTATTTGCATTTGTAAATAAGCCAGACCAGCCTAGACAGCTAAAATGGATGGCATACCTTGGTACTTTTTTTGGGATTGTCGTTATTGCTAACGTCGGCTATTGGTTCTACCAAGCCCAGCAATATCCGCCCATTCATGATATAACAACCGATACCCAGAATCCACCCGCTTTTGATGCAGCTATGATCTCGTTGCGGAATGATTGGCCCAATTCTTCGGAATATGGAGGGAAAGAGGTTGCCGAACTGCAATTAAAAAGCTATCCTGATATCCAGACGCTATACCTCGCCGTTTCCTATCATGAAGCTTTTGATCGGGCACTTCAAGCAGCTAAGGAAATGCCTTGGGAACAGATAGTTACTTCTGATGAAGAACGAGGGATTATCGAAGCTACGGACAAACTTCCCTGGTTCGGGTTCAAAGATGATGTAGTGATCCGTGTTGCTACGGCCGAGACGACTCATCGCAGCAAAATTGATGTCCGCTCCGTATCGAGGATCGGGCGGGGAGATATTGGCGTTAATGCCCAGCGAATACGTGACTATCTTGATAAAGTCCGTAATCAGAGATAACGGTTATTAAAGGGTATCGGTCTTGAAAGTGGGTATAAGACTAATTTAATCATTCGGCATATAATAGGTTCTGCCGGTATGAAAACCATTATTTACTTTTGTGATGTTTTTTATGTTTTTTTGTATCACTTGAAGTAACCGGAGGGTACCAACGCAAAAGAGTATGCTGTCAATTCATTACAGTACATGTTTAAGAAAACTGGCAGACCATCTGCTGAAAAAGCTGGATGAAAATCCCTCTGAAAACCTGTTGGCTCCGGAAATATTTGTTGTCCAGAATCATGGTATCGGCCAGTGGCTCTCCCTGTATATGGCCCGGGAGCAAGGGATTGCTGCCAACCTCGAATTTGAATTCCCTTCAGAACGTATATGGAGCCTCATAAGATTGATGGATCCGAATATTCCACAGACCCTTCCTTCGGATCGCGGCCCCCTGACATGGGGTTTGTTGCGTATGTTGCAAGATGAGGAAGTACTGCAAAAGTTTGAAAAGCTTCGGCATTACATCGGTAATGAAAACCCTATTGGGCAGGATATCCGGTGTTGGCAGTTATGCACCAAAATCGCCGATGTTTTCGATCAATACTTGGTGTATCGTCCCGGAATGCTACTTGATTGGGAGAAGGGCCGACGGTTGTATCCCCAAAATGAAGCCGAGGAATGGCAGTATGATTTATGGCGTATGCTGGTGGCTCAGTGGGAAAAAGAGTATGACGGAGACTGGTTGCACCGTGCACAGTTGCAAGGAGAGCTTCTGAAAGCTATTGAAAATGATACATTGGATCATGATATGTTGCCGGACCGTGTTACCGTTTTTGGAGTTTCAGCAATGCCGCCTGATTTTATTCGTATCCTGGTAAAGTTATCTGGCCTTATTGATATCAATTTTTATCATTTAACGATAGATCCGGATGTGAGCGACCCCGAAGCCTTCACTAATCCTATGGTAAAATCGTTGGGAAAACAGGGGACGACATTCACGGCGGCACTAAATCG
>JASFMR010000008.1:0-56345 GCA_050117475.1 Balneolaceae bacterium
CTTGCTATATAAAATATAAACGTAATACATCCCTCTCCCGATTTTGACAAATAGAAAAGGACAGCTTCTCTGGAAACTGTCCTTCAAAAATTTAATGTGGGTGATACTGGATTCGAACCAGTGACCCTCCCGACCAGTCGGGATGCTCTAAACCCCCTACCCCGGCTCATATCCTCCGATCAGTCCAAGAATATACGCACGGCTTTTCATGTTCTTTATCTCACGCTCCCGGCTAATAGCTTCCGAACGGGAGGCAAATCGCTCGGCATACACCAGCCGCCATGGCCGGCCCTGCCTGGTGTAGCTATTTCTTCCCTGGTTATGACGAATAAAGCGATCTCCCAGGTCCTGGGTTTGCCCGGTGTAAAATTTTCCCCACTTCTTGCTATATAAAATATAAACGTAATACATCCCTCTCCCGATTTTGACAAATAGAAAAGGACAGCTTCTCTGGAAACTGTCCTTCAAAAATTTAATGTGGGTGATACTGGATTCGAACCAGTGACCCCTAGCTTGTCGAGCTAGTGCTCTAAACCAACTGAGCTAATCACCCGAGAGCGCCTAATATACTGATCTTTCATCCTGCATAGCAAGAAGGATTTTAAATATAGCTTCCTTCCCGCGTATTCATCTTAAATCGGCATCTTTTTCTACAAAAAAGCTGCACAAGATAAAGTTTCCTTTATCCAATGCAGCAAAATGATAAATTGAATCTTACTTATGTACTAAAACTTATAGAAGACGGTCAGGCGGGGTATGACATCAGTATCGGGTGTTTGTCCGAAAGTATCTTCCCCGTATGCAACAGCCTCCACGTTGGGCATCAGGTGTACATTTTCATCCAGCTCAACATCGATGCCGCCGACCATAAACGTGGGTTCAACACCGGAAGCGAATGGAATATAATCGTTGGTTGCCCCTGTTAAATAAGGGTCAAAAATATGATCGGCTCTAAGATATCCATTTACTTTATCGCTAAGCTGGAAGTTGGTAAATAGGGATGCAAGATTCAAATCGTAGTCCTGCCCGGAAACAAAAACATTCTCCCGTGTCTGGTAAGAATACAATAGGCCAACATTAAATTTATCCGAACGGTAGGCTGCAAATCCCTGAAGGGTATACGAATCTTGGTTTTCCTGGTCATTCCAGTCTCCATAGCCTTCAATAGTAATATGATTAGTTATATCATAACTCAGGGAGAGCATAAACTTTTTGCCCTTGTTAATTTCGGATTTGTTACCATTCCCATTTCCAATAAAGAATTGGTAATGAACATTTCCGCCTGCATCAAGCTGGCCCTTGAAAGACAAACCGAAATCCCTGGAACTGCCAAACCCAAAAAGGTCTTGCGGCGACTTTTCCACGGAGCGGTATCCCCATACTTCTTCAGTGAGTCCAAACGTGGGTGTTGAAGAGATACCAGCCAGAATCTGATGTTTATCATTATGCCATTTGACATAGGCATCCTTGACATCCGGACTCATCTTGGCACTTGTGGTAAAATCACCGGGACTACTCATCTCAAAGCGTAACCGGGCTGAAAAGGACTCGCTGATATCATGATCATAGGTTAGATAGATCCGTCGAATCCAAAAGCCGTTGTTTTCTTCAATGTTGTTGTTATGGTTTTGAGCCATCCAGTAATAATCACCGAAGGCAAGTCCACTGAGGGTGCCTTTATCGCCGACTTTTACCTGGCCAAATGTTGTATTGGAAAATAGGCATAGCAATAACGTGCATAGAAAACCTATACGTTTCATGGTGTGCTGATTTTTTATTTATGTGTGCTGATTTTTAGATAGAGAGGGATCAGAAATTGATTCCTGATCCGGGTTGCCTTGTTAGGTGCTGATCGTTTGTAATTATAAGCGCAACCGGAAAGCTTATACTCTTAAATAACTATTCTTCGTTAGCTTCGCCGTTATTATTCTTGGATTTCATTTTTTGATGTTTCAAGACTTTAGCTTCAATATAAAAGATGAGTTCCTCGGCGATATTTTTGGTGAGATCTCCGACCCTTTCCAATTTTCGTATAATAGAAAAAAGATAAAGGTAATTATGCGTCTGGTCGGTATGCTCTTTAATTAATTTTGCCGTCACATCAGAAACACTGCGATTGATTTCGTTCAAGGTTTTATCAAGTTTGAAAACCTTGCGCGCGAGCTTGGTGTCTTCGGTTATAAATGCGTTGAAAACGTTACTCATCATTTTTATGGACGTGTCATACATCTCATCAATCCGCATTTCATGAATCGACTCTTCATTGATCGGTTTACCGAAGTCAAGGATATACTTAGCGATACTGTTGGTATGATCTCCAATTCGTTCCAAGTCTGAATTAATCTTGAAAGCAGCCATTACAAAACGAAGGTCAACCGCAACGGGATTAAAGAGCGCTAAGATATTTTCGCAATCACGATCGATGGTTAATTCCAGGCTATCTACCCTCTTTTCATTGGCCATTACCTCATGGGCCAATTCTTCGTCAAAGTTATTAAATGCCTTTTGCCCTTTCTCAAGCTGATTTTTAACAAGAAACATCAGCTCAAGAATATTATCCTTCAACAATTTTATTTCGGTATCTAAGTGTGACATGTGCTGTATCCTTTAATAAACTCTTTATAATATGATGAATTAACCAAACCGTCCTGTAATGTAATTCTGTGTCCGCTCTTTTTCAGGATTTGTAAATATTTTTTGGGTATCGCCGTATTCAATCAAACTGCCCATATATAAAAAGGCGGTATTGTCGCTGACACGGCCTGCCTGCTGCATGTTATGCGTTACAATAACAATGGTATAATTTTTCTTAAGCTCATGAACTAAATCTTCGATTTTACCGGAAGAAATCGGATCAAGCGCCGAAGTTGGCTCATCCATTAGCAGTACCGAAGGTTTCACCGCCAGTGCCCTTGCAATACACAAACGCTGTTGCTGACCGCCGGATAATGCAAGGGCCTGCTTATCAATATCCTCTTTTATTTCGCTGTACAAAGTCGCTTGTTTCAGCGATTCGATAACTCGCTCACGAATAAAATCTTCATCTTTAATTCCCTGTATTCGCAAGCCATAGGCGACATTTTCATAGATGGATTTTGGGAAAGGATTCGGTTTCTGGAACACCATGCCGACGGTTTTCCGTAACTCTTCTACTTTAATTGACGGATCATAAATATCCTTGTTGTCCAAAAGGATTTGCCCGTTCATTCGAAAACCATCGATATAGTCGTTCATCCGGTTAAAGAGGCGTAAGAATGTGGACTTCCCACAACCCGAAGGCCCGATAAAGGCAGTGATAGAGTTTTCCACAATGTCCAAGCTAATTCCTTTGATGGCTTGAAAATCGTCATAAAAAACATCAATGTTTTTAGCCTGTAACTTGAAATTGCGCTGCTGCGCACTCAATTTAGGTTTTGTCTTAACCTTTGTGGTTTTTGGTTTCGGGCTTTTTGTTTCAGATTCCATCATCGTTACTAATTATTGATAATAAAGTTGCGAATATTACCATTTTACTTTTTTCTGCCAGCGATACCTCAAATAGACGGCAATTCCATTCATAACGAAAGTAATGGTAAGTAACACGATAATACCCGCTGCGGCATTTATGATAAACTCATGCTGTGGACGTGTTACCCAGTTGAAAATTTGTACGGGCAATACCGTAAATTCATCCAGCGGACTTTTGGGAGCAAAAGGTACGTATACCAGTGCTCCAACAACAATAAGCGGGGCGGTTTCTCCCACAGCGCGTGAAATTGCAAGGATAACACCGGTTAAAATCCCACCGAATGAGGCCGGCAAAATCTGGTTCCAAATCGTTTGCCATTTCGAAGCCCCCAAAGCAACCGAGGCTTCTTTAATAGTACTTGGCACAGCTCTTATTGCCTCTCGAGTAGATACAATTATAATGGGCAATATTAATAAGGCCAACGTGAGAGAACCGGCTAAAATACTATTACCCAGATTGATCATCCTAACAAATACGCCCAACCCCAGCAGGCCGTAAATAATGGAAGGTACACCAGCCAAATTCGAAATATTGATCTCAAGAAATGTATCCCACCAGCCCTCCTTAACATACTCCTCCAGGTAGATTCCCGCACCAACGCCAAGGGGGAATGAGATTACCGTTGTAAACACTAGTATCCAAACAGTCCCCATCCAAGCCGTATAAATACCGGATTTTTCCGCAAACCGTGAAGGCAGGCTCGTCACAAACTCCCAGCTAAGTCTTTCCATTCCCTGGTAGATGATAAAACCGATAAAAATTACCAGGATTACAATTCCTATGGTAGTGGCAAAAATGCCAAGAGCCTTAAAAATCTTATCTTTTATTCTGTTTTGTCTTGCTCTATTCATACTTCTCCTGGTACCTGGTTTTGATCCAGTAGCTTATGTTATTCAGTATAAAAGTCAGTACAAACAATGTTATACCGGCTGCAAAAATGGTTTTATAAGCTATTGTTCCCTGGGGAACGTCGCCTGAACTCACCTGCACGATATAGGCGGTTATTGTTTCAATCGGTACTGTAGGGTCAAAAGTAAAATGCGGCATGGATCCCGCTGCTATAGCTACAATCATGGTCTCACCGATGGCGCGAGAAATAGCCAATATAACCGATACAATGATCCCAGAAGAAGCGGCCGGAACCATCACACGGAAGGCTGTTTGAAATTTTGTTGATCCCATGCCGTATGATGCCTGCCGCAAGGAATTCGGAACTGCATTAAGTGCATCTTCACTAAGGGATGAGACAAAAGGTATAATCATGATGCCCATAACGATGCCTGGAGAAAGTGCATTGAAACCGGATAGATTCGGAATAAACATTTTTAGAAAAGGGGTTACGATCATCAGGGCAAAAAAACCGTAAACAACGGTAGGTACTACAGCCAGAACTTCCAAAAGCGGCTTCACAACCTTGCGAAACTTCAACGGAGCATATTCACTTAAATAAACTGCAATCGTTAAACCAATGGGTAAGGCAACCGCGATAGCTATACATGTCGTAAGCATTGTTCCCGAGATAAGAGGCAGTATACCATAACTCTTATCAGCAAATAAGGGAGTCCATTTAGTGCCGGTGAAAAAATCTATAATTGAGACTTCACGAAAAAAACCAATGGCTTCCGCCATCAGGATAAATATGATCCCAATCGTTGTAAGAATAGTAACCAGCGCGCAAAACGCCAGCACTTTTTCAATTATCTTTTCTTTTGTTTTCATGGAACGATAAAAGAAAGAATTTACCCGCTTAACACCAAATCCTTTCGATGGAAGCGGGTAAATTAATTACTGAGCGGCTTCCTGGGTTTCAGAAGCAAAAGAACTAAACTCAGATTTCTGTGCCTTGTATTCTTTATCAGGCAATGGAACGTATCCCACTGCTTTAGATAATGAAGCTGCATTATCCAGGTAAAATTCGACGAAGGATTGAACTTCGGGTCGCTTCGCTGCTGACTCGGCTATATAGATATACAGTGAACGAGAGAGAGGTTTATAAGTGCCGTTCTTTACGGTTTCCAGGGAAGGATCTACCGGGCCGTTTCCAGAGTCTACTCCAATCAGCTTTAACTTATCTTTATTTTCTTCATAATAAGCAAGGCCGAAATATCCGAGCGCGTATTTATCAGTAGAAATGCCCTGAACGGCTACGTTATAATCGGATACAGCATTATAGTCAGCCCTGCTGGCTCCCGACTCTCCCATAATTGCTTCGGTAAAGAAATCATAGGTCCCATGTGCGGTATTCGGGCCAAATAAATGAATCTCCTGGTCCGGCCATCCGTCACGAATATCACTCCATTTCTTAACATCGCTTTCCGGACTCCAAATCTTTTTAAGTTCTTCCGGGGTCACATGATCCATCCAATCATTCTCGGGATTGACTACAATAGAAATACCATCCAGAGCCACCGTCAACTCTTTAAAGTTAATGCCGTTTTCATGGCAGAGCTTAACCTCTTCTTCCGTTATTGCTCTGGAAGCATCGGAAATATCGGTTTCTCCCCGGGCAAACTTCTTAAATCCTGCCCCTGATCCTGAAGAACCGGCTGTCACTCGAACATCCGGTTGTACTTTTCGATACTCTTCTGCAACCGCCTCGGTAATGGGATAAACAGTACTAGACCCGTCAATCTTAACTTCCCCCGACAATTTATTTTCGGATTTGCCCGAGCCGCAGGAAGTAATAACAAAACCACTTAATAAAAAAAGTATTGCGAGATACTTGTTAGCCATTTTTCTAAGTTATTTGAATTGAAGATGTAATATGATTGTGTGCTGAATTCAACAACCTAATGTATTCGAAATATTGGAATCTTTTGTTAACTCAATATTAAATCTTTGCAAATATGGTTTTTTATTAATTCCATTAAATAGTTGTTTATTCTTAATTTATCCAATTTTCATTGATGTAGATATTATGTTAAGTGATTTTTAATCCGTGCGTAAACAGCCCTCATCTTTTTTGTTTAGCCGGTAGCTTATGTAAGTTTAATTACTACACCAAAGGGCGAATAAACCCGCATGTTGTTTTTTCAACATTTAGTTAAATTTGAATAATAAATATGAAAGAAATTGGGGTGCAATAAGAGTGAAAGATTGCTACGATTCCAGATTTTCGGAGTATTATAAATCAAAAATGTATCGAGGATTCAAAGAAATAAGAGGCCATACAAGCAAGCTAACTCTTACTTCCTGTTTTACATTTTCAAATGGTGAAAGGGAAATATTCGGCTCAGGATGTTTTCCAGATGAAGCACTTGTTAAAATATTTGATCGCATTGATAAATATCATTCAACAAATAAAAAGGTAACCCCTAACATTCATGTTTTGCCATAAAAAAGTTTAGAATGACCGCGGGAAAAAGAATTTATCGGTTCAAAATTCTTCATGAGATTCTGTCTATTCACAAATAACGCGCGAAATTCGGATCTGATCTACAGGGATTAAAATAATCTTTTTACTCGATCCAGCCCCCCTCTCCATAATTTTTCAACTAATAACATCCTTTTCCAATATTAGGCCTTGGAGTTTGCTTTTATTGTTTTAAGTTAAATCCGAATAAGATACAGAATTACAATTTCCCTATTTATGGATGATGAATTGACAAGTAAATTAGCCGTACTAATCGATGCGGATAATGCCCAACCTGCAATTATTGAGGGTTTACTGGCTGAAATAGCCAAATACGGGACGGCCAATGTCAAGCGAATATACGGGGACTGGACATCTACTAAATTACGAGGCTGGAAAGAACACCTGCTACAGCATTCCATTCAGCCTATTCAGCAATTTGGATATACAACCGGCAAAAATGCCACCGACAGTGCTATGATCATCGATGCCATGGATCTTTTATATACTCATCAATTCGACGGGTTTTGTATCGTCTCCAGTGACAGTGACTTTACCAAGCTGGCAGCCAGAATTCGTGAAGCGGGACTCATTGTCTATGGATTCGGAGAACAAAAAACCCCCGACCCCTTTGTAGCAGCCTGTGATAAATTTATTTTCACGGAGGTATTACGTAGCGAAACCGAAGATGAGACAGGACCCACTTTCCGCCGGATGAAAACGAATGAACTTAAGCAGGATACAAAGCTCGTAAACCTATTACGAAATGCGGTTGAAGCTTCTTCTGACGAAAGTAGCTGGGCCCACCTCGGACAAGTGGGAAGCTATATTGCCAAACAATCTCCTGAGTTTGATCCCCGAAACTATGGTTATCGCAAACTCGGTGAATTGGTTAAGGCCACCAAGCTTTTTGAGATTGAAGAACGATCTACGGGCGAAGGCCAGTCAGTGGATATCTATATCAAAGACAAGCGGAAATAGCTAAGTCTCTTCCCTATAATTATTCTGAGATCGAAGTTTTCTTGATAAAGCGCCGGGCCGCCCATTGACTGCCCCAGAACCCCATTAACACTGCCAGCAGTATCATAGCTCCGCACAAATAGTACCATCGACCATACGGCCACTCTAAAACACCAAACTGCGGGATGTAGGCAGGCAGCAGGTATTGAAATGCAAGATACATAAATCCAATGGATAATAGCCCGGCAATTATTCCTTGTATAAGCCCTTCAACTACAAAGGGACGTCGGATGAAGGCATTCGTAGCTCCCACCAGTTTCATCGCTTTAATCAATTTTCTTTTGGCGTAAATAGTAAGGCGAATGGTATTAAATACCAATATAACGGCGGCCAACAGAATTAGAAATCCGATACCGACGCCTACCGTTGCCACCGTCTTAAAACGGGTTTCAAGAAGTTGGAGCAGTCCCTGATTAAATTTAACTTCGTCAACGCCCCGGTAATCTTTAATTGATCCCACAAGCGAATCAACTTTGGCCAATTCAACATCCGGGTTGATTTTAAGCCGAAATGAAGCCGGTAAGAAATTAAGTTTAGCCAGCGAACTCCCCCCCGATCCGAACTCCTTCTCAAAAATTGCGGCCGCACTGTCTTTGGATATATAACTGACATCCTGGATCATTTTATTTTGCTTCAATTTGGCCTTAAGCTCATTAGTGGTACGTTGATCCAGGTCTACAAGAAATACTTCTACATCTATTGACTTTTTAAGTGATTGGGCTACCTCATATACATTGTAGGATGCACGGGCCAATATTCCAAGCAAGAGAACAGCAATAAACAATGAAATTATGGAGGTGAAAGATGCAAGCCGGGCTCTCTTAAAACCGGCAAACCCTTCTTTTACAACGTATCCTAAACTCATGATCTGCAAACTTTTTAGTTTCTGAAAAATGCCCGTACGCCAAAAATAAAGCGTCGCCCGGCCATGGGATATTGAGCCGTCTCAAAGTAGCCCAGTTGATTAACATCATCAAGCACATTTTCCCATCGCAGCGAAAACATGATCCAGCGCAGGCGTGCCGAAATATCGACATCCAAACGGTTGAATACTGGGAGTAGTTGATCATCACTAGCTGACTGCCAGGTATCAAGAACAGGATTATAGTGATCAGCCTGGTAACGAAAGGGCGACATCATTCCGGACAGTCCAGCCTTCACGTAAGTTGCACGACCGAAAAGATAGCCTTTCCAGTAAGCCCCGCCTTTCAACCAGACTTTTTTTCGAGGAGACATTGGTATTAATCCGCTCGGTTTACTGTAACTGTCAGTAAACCTGTGTAGCGTTGCCGATCCATTGAATTCAAAATGAGTTACATCCCATTCCAGGAATGCAGTGGCCGACTGTGAAGCATAACTGCCTACATTCGAGAATGTACTGCCAACGAACATAATGCCATCTGTGATATCTTTGTGCTGGGCCCGAATGCCTATCTTTGCTTCGGAAGTAAAAGAGAATGTTATCGAGGCATGGGCTTCCCGGACCTTCTCATTAAACAGATCCGGATTTCCGGAGTAGCCTTCAGAATCCCAGTATAACTCCTGTAGTGTCGGCATGGTACTCCCCACTGTGACCCCGGGAGAAAGTGTAAATCCACCTATAGATATGTCTGAAGTGGCATTTAACCGATAGGATTGAAACCCGTCACTTCTCAAATGAAATGCTCCTGCCCCTTCAAGATCGATAATAGAAGTAAAATCGAATAAAACCCTGCCCTCCGTCTTAAGCAATGACCAGGTGGAGCGTGGGAAACCTTCATTTTTTACTTGATTAAAAAAGTATTCATAGCTGGTTGTACCATCCAGCGAGACTCCACCTGTGGTCCACCACTTTTTAGCGCTCACTCCTAAAGTCCGCAGCTTATATTGGGTCGAATCTGAATTAAAATGACCTATTCGCTCATTACCTCGATAATAGAGCCCAGCATGAAAATTATCAATAGCCTGAGTTGAGTCTTTGGAACGCTTATAAAAATGGAGTGCCAACAGACTTGTTCTTTCACGGGAATTAGCAGACGGTTCGCTGGCAGAAACCCTGTAACGATCAAAGTTGAATGTTCGCAGATCAGTTATCGAATAACCAAAAGGTTGACCAATATTATAATTGTTATTGATATAGTTTAATTTCAGATACTGATTTTTTGATAAGTGGTGACTGATTTTAGCATATATCTGACGGCCGGTTATTGTAGAATTCGGATATTCACCTCCCGTTCTGCGATCCCAGTAGCTTAGTTCTATATTGGTCCGCTGCGACAAGTTATGACTCACTTCAAATTCCAGATCCCTCTTCGAGTAGCTGCTTTCGCTATAAATTAATCGTGTCAGGGGTTTATTGAGGTAATACTGGCGGAGGTAATAGGTAGAACGATACTTCGTGCCCAAATCCTGGCTATAAAATGATCCAATTTTATGCTGGGGTATTTCCGACCAGTGTAACGTTCCTGAAACCGGATCATTTAATAAGATATCCTCCCAGTACAATTGTTGCTGCGCCGGTGCATGAGCAAACTGCTGAACGGCATTACTCCTAATACTTGTCCCCAATCGGTAGCTAATAACGCCGGGCTCGAGATTTAGCTTGTAAGACCAATCCGGCCACCCCTGCCATCGCATAGTACTATCCGTTTCGATAAGGTCGGCCCCTAAAGGAGCATGGAACTCCCACGGTACAACTTTAAACAGCTTCTTTTCTGGTTGAGATTGAGACCCCGTAATACCGCGGGAAGGTAGAATTGATACGGGTCTGACAACTGTGCTGTCAATGACAACTGTATCTACACCAGCAGTATCCACCTGCGCCCAAGCGGAAGTATTGCAAAATACCAACAACAGCATTACGTATGTACTTCGGAAAATTTTCAAGCCGGCTGTTTTTTAAGTCCGTATGGCATTTCTTCGATATTCAACGCATATCTCCTGACCATCTCCAATGCAACGGCCGTCGTCCGCTCTTTATTGATTAAACGATCGTTTGTAAAAAGAGCTCTAAGGGCAAAATGTTGGTCTTTGCTCCAAAATCCAATCCAAACAGTTCCCACCGGTTTTTCCCTTGTTCCTCCCCCAGGGCCGGCAATACCCGTTGTAGAAATACCAATATCGCTGTTCAATTTTCTGGCTACCCCTTGCGCCATCTGCAATGCAACCTCTTTACTTACAGCACCCATATTCTCAATCGCGCCTCTGCCGACTCCAAGCTGATTTATTTTGACGTCGTTGGAATAGGCAATAACTCCTCCTTTCATATAACGGCTGCTGCCAGGCACATCGGTAATAGTATTGGCAATATATCCCCCCGTACAACTTTCAGCAGTTGCAATCCATAGATCATGTTCATTCAGCACTTCTCCAATAACTGCCGAGAGACTCAACTCCTTCCCTTCCCCGACGATGTAACTTTTCCCCTTCCTTTTTATGAGTTCCACCACAGGTCGAATGCGATTCCCAATTTCTTTTTTTGAATGTCCCTTCGCAGTAATACGAATTCGTGTTCCTTGTGCGCTCGGCAAATAGGCGACGCTCAAATTCTGGTCCAGGACCGGCCCCAGGTCACCGATTACTTCATCGCTGAGTGTACTTTCACCCACGCCGGCAGTTATAATATAATGAGAACGTCGAAACTCCCTGCCCGGGTGACTTTTACTAAGCCTTGGCAATACCTTGTCTTTCATCAGATGTTTCATCTCGTAGGGTACACCGGGTAGCACAACCAAGGTGGCTTCCTCCCGGTCAAACCACAAGCCCGGAGCCGTACCCTGTGTATTGAAGAGTACTTCACAACAATCCGGTACTTCTGCCTGGTGATAATTTGATTCACTAAAAGGAATATTTCTTTTAGTGAATATTTTCTTAATAAATTTAAGTATGGATTTATCTACCACTAATTCACAATTAAAAAGCTCTGTAACCGCCTTCTTGGTAATATCGTCGTGAGTAGGTCCAAGTCCGCCCGTGGTAATAACCAACTCAGCGGATGAAAGCGCAGCTTTGAGCGTTGCCTTCATGATCTCCAGTTCGTCCCCAATCGTATGGATATAATTTACATCAATACCTGCTTCAGTAAGTTCCTGCCCCAACCAACTGGCATTGGTATTTATGGTATCACCTATTAGCAGCTCATTCCCAATACTTATGATATGGCACTGCATGCTTTAAACGATCTTTGTATTTTTATAAGATTAAAGAGCAAAATAGAAATCTTTATCTGCTTTTCGAAGCCCTTAATTTAACCGTAAAAAAGATTTAATTCTCTGCAACAATTACTATCTTTGACCCGTGCGTCGATTACCTAACATACTGAGTACCATCCGAATAATACTGGCTCCTATTTTCCTTATGCTTTATGTACAGGATGAGGTAGTATGGCGGGCTTTAAGTGTCGGAATTTTTGCCGTTGCCGTAGTTACAGACTTTTTTGATGGCTACCTTGCGCGGCTTTATGGTGCCGAAACCGATTACGGGGTTTTTCTGGATCCCCTGGCCGATAAATTCTTAACCTTTGCAGGTTTCATCTGTTTACCCTTTATTGATGCCCACCAATTTCCCTGGTGGGCGATTGGCGTTATTGTGTTAAGGGATATCATTGTCACCGGAATGCGAATCCTGGCAGATTACCGCAACATTACAATGGATACCCGCTTTATGGCAAAAGCGAAAACGTTGGGACAGATGTTTTTTCTTTACATTGTGTTAATGGTGGGCGTTTTTATCGAATCGGATGTATGGCTATCCCCCTACTGTCGACAATTGTTACAGTCCGGAGTCTTGGAGTGGATAATGATGGGCATTGTGATACTAACTGTATATTCCGGCATCGAATACATATATATCAATTACAATATTTTTTCATTTAAAAAAAATGCAAAAACTAAAACCGATCCTCGGTAGTTTCTTCTACGCGGGCTTTTTACCCGATGCACCCGGGACTTGGGGCAGTTTCTTTGCTCTTTTTCCTATTTATTTTATTGGATTATATACCCCTTGGTATGGGATGGTACTATTCACTTTACTATGTTCCTTTTTAACTGTTTGGGTGTCCGAAGAATGTGAACGCGTATGGGGTGGCGACCCCTCTCCGCTGGTAATGGATGAATTCGCCGGGCAAGGGATGACCTTTATTACCATTGCCTTTACCTCAAGTTTTGGCTATAACCTTTTGATACTTTTCGGCGGATTTGTCTTCTTTCGATTCTTCGATATTCAAAAACCTCTTGGCGTTAATAAATTGCAAAAGCTGCCGGGAGGCTGGGGAATATTGGTGGATGACCTTCTGGCCGGGTTTTACGCACTAATTTGTCTCAAAACTATTATCTATATTTTGGGAGTAATATAATGTTGGCCTAAAACAGGCATAATAGTCAGTGATTATCATCAAATGACAAGCAACGTAATATTTAAGAAATTACCCATGATTATTGACCAAAAATTTTCAAAAGAAATCGCTCTCGATTTACTAAGGATAAATGCCGTTATCCTGAGACCAAATGACCCCTTTACTTGGTCCTCGGGCTGGAACTCACCCATTTATTGCGATAACCGGCTGACACTTAGATATCCCAAAATCCGTAAAAAAATTGCCCAGCAATTTGTTGCAATTATTTCCGAAAAATATCCCGATGTGGATGTTATCACCGGTACGGCTACAGCGGGAATCCCTCACGCAGCATGGGTCGCTGAAAATTTGGACAAGCCGCTTTCCTATGTTCGCGCTAAAGCCAAAGCCTATGGACTTGGCAACCAGATCGAGGGCGGTATTCAGAAAGGCGAATCAACTGTAATTATAGAAGATTTGATATCTACCGGCGGTTCTGCTATTTCGGTTGTTGAAGCTCTTGAATTTATTGGTGCCAACATTGATGCCGTACTAAGCATATTTACTTATGGTTTTGACAAAGCTCTGAAACGCTTTGAAGACGCAGGTATTCCAATGTATACCTTAACCGATTATGCCACGCTTATCGAAGTAGCCAGCAAAAATGACTACATTGATTCCAAAGATCTCGAAACGCTGGCTGAATGGCGCGAGCGGCCGGAAACATGGCCAAATTAGATTTTTAGTTGATCATTAACCCATAATGATTCAGATCAAGCGAGCATATGATGAAGTAGAAGACAGTGACGGCTACCGCATATTGGTTGACCGTTTATGGCCGCGGGGTATCAGTAAAAAGAACCTCAAGTTAGACGATTGGCTAAAAGAAATTGCACCGTCGAACGAATTGCGCAAATGGACTCATAATGATCCCGACAGATTTGATGAATTTGTGCATAAATACAGGGCAGAGTTGGATCAAAAAGATGAACTCATCACCAAATTAAAACAGTTAGATCAAGAGCACCAGAAACTAACCCTCATTTATTCCTCAAAAAATCGAGAACAAAATAATGCCATTGTTTTAAAAGAATATCTTGAAGAAATTCTATAATAGCCTTTGAACGGTTTTTAAGGCTTTCAATCCTGAGGAAATTCTATATATGGTAAAAGCGTGTCTAACTAGAAACAATTTCTTGCATAACGCCTTCTATCATTTACATCCGACCCTTTCATAAAGAGGGAATCTCTTCTTATATTTAGCAGTCTTAATCATCCCCGAATAAAACACTTTTCAAGTGGATCAACGCAATTTTTATATCGAGACATACGGCTGTCAGATGAATGTTTCTGATACCGAAATAGTCAATTCTATACTTATGGAAGAAGGCATGAAACCGGTTCATAAGCCGGAGAGTGCCGACATTATTTTTATCAATACATGCTCTATTCGCGAGAATGCGGAAGAAAAAGTTTGGAATCGCCTTAAAGAGTTTAAAGCTCTGAAAAGAAAAAAAGACAAAGAACTGACTGTTGGAGTTCTGGGATGTATGGCCGAACGTATTCGCGATAAGATTATTGAAAAGGAAAAGCTTGTCGATCTCGTAGTTGGTCCCGATGCATATCGTGATCTCCCGAAACTCCTTTCAGATGTTGATGACGGGAGGAAAGCCGTCAACACCCTCTTGTCACTTGAAGAAACATATGCCGACATCAAGCCGGTGCGAACCAATGACAATGGTGTGAGCGCATTTGTTACCATAATGAGGGGCTGTGATAACATGTGTGCTTTCTGTGTTGTTCCCTTTACCCGGGGGCGCGAAAGAAGCCGCCCTACGCAAAGCATTCTGGATGAGCTGAAACAGCTAAGCGAGCAGGGATATAAGGAGGTAACCTTATTGGGGCAAAATGTTAATTCCTATAATGATGGAGAAAATAGCTTTGCTGAGTTAATGTTCGAAGCCAGCCAGATCGATTCGGAAATGCGATTTCGATTTTCCTCTCCCCATCCTAAAGATTTCCCTGAAGAACTGCTGGAAGTTATTGCAAAGCAGCCCAATCTATGCAATTATATTCACATTCCAGCCCAATCCGGAAATAATGATGTATTGGAACGCATGCGTCGACCATACACGCGCGAACAATACCTGGCGCTGATTCAAAAAATGCGCGATATCATTCCAGGTCTGACATTATCCACGGATATTATTACCGGCTTCTGTGGAGAAACAGAAGAGGAACATCAAGACACACTGTCTCTGATGGCAGAAGTGAAGTACGATTTGGCTTATATGTTTGCTTACTCAGAGCGTGGTCGAACGCTGGCTCAACGCAAATATGAAGATGATGTACCCGAAGAGGTAAAAAAACGACGGCTGACTGAGATAATTCAACAGCAGATGAATATTCAGGAAGAACTTAATAAAAAGGAAGTTGGCCGAAAACACCTGGTCTTGGTTGAAGGTACCAGTAAACGCTCAGACCAACAGTTATGTGGACGTACCGATACCAACAAGATGGTGGTTTTTGACCGGGGTAATTTCAAAACAGGAGATTATGTAGAAGTAAAAATTACCGATTGCACATCTGCAACACTGATGGGTGACGTGATCAAGAAAAGCAGTATCCAGGATTTCAATCGGGAAATGGTTACTGCATAAAGAGAAATTGTAATATCTTGGAATTTGAAAAAGGGCCTGCAAATAAGCAGGCCCTTTTTATTGGAGCATTTGTGCAGTACCAATCGCTACAGGACTCATTTTTGACTGAGCTCTACTGTACCCAAGTCATTGGTTTCGTCAACTATAACGCTAACCCCGGTACTATCTTTGCTTTGGTATTTGTCATTTCTGGGATCAAATGAAACAGTATAAGCACCGTCTTCTAGTCCAATAAGTTTAAAAGTGCCATCTGTAGTATCCGCAACAGTTGAGGCAAGTGTATCTGAATCAGCTATTGCATAAACAACAGGTTTAGATTCCACGGGAGAAACGGTTCCCGCAATATTCCCGGTAATGGCTTTATTTTTAGCCCGGATTACAGGCTTAAGCAAATACTGAACCTGGGAATTACCTTGCCCTGCTTTGACAACAGACCGTGACGCATCAAAATCAAGAAGTAGTACATAAGTTATGTCTGGTTTTATCTCAGCATCCACGTTGAGTTTGATTCCTGTCTGTTCGCCACTCGGTACTTTCATGGAATACGATGTACCATCAACCACTACACTGTGACCCTCTTGGCTGAGAACAAGCCTTATTTGCGGATAAGTACCGGCTTCCAAGGTTGTATCACCCAGTACTGTATAAGCCCCATTGACTAAGTTGAGTAAATTATAGGTTCTGTTAGGAGAATTAATTACTTCCCAACCATTGGCACTGCCTGTCCTGTTAATTTCAACCTGTTTAATTTTAATGTTAACCTCACTGGCACTATCTACGGGAGCATCATACATACGCAACTCCATGGATCCCATTCCGGAATCTGACCCTGTGCCGCAACCAACAAATAACAATGATAAAATAGCAAGTATTGCAAAAGATAATGACTGTAACTTTTCGGGTAGCATATTATTTAAATTTTATTTAATGATATTTAGATTATTTTGGCTTACTCATATGACGAGTGAAACAGGAATGGGTTACCAAATTTTTCCCATGACTTTCGTGGGTTAATAAATACCAAAAAAGGCTGCATAAAGCAGCCTTTGAGTCAAACTTATTCTTTTACAGAAAACGCTATGAGCCCTGTGAATGTCCATTATTTGGCTTTTTGTTAAGTCCATTAGGTTTATTCCCCGGAGGGCCGCCTCCTATTTTACCCTCAAATAGGTTTTGAACAATCTGCCTGGCCGGTACCCCTTCCCTCATTTGGTTTGACACTCTTTCAAGTATGCTCGCCGCCGGAAGTTCGCTGCGTTGTTTCGCCATCCTTATAGCCGATGGTAGCTTTTGGAGAGCTTCAGCTTTAAAACCTCCTTTTAATGCACGTACAACAAAGCTACCTGCATTTTCAGCATTGGACGAAGCCGAAAGATCAGGCAAAATCCCCATCGCAGCCACAATATCTGTCGGATTTGTATTAGAAAGAACCGACTCGGTTCCAATCTGTGACAGTACTTTCTTAATGGTTTCAGATGTAATATGTTGCATTATTGATTTAGAAGCTGCTTTCACGAGTTCTATCCTAAATTCTTTTGTTTGCATCATTTGTTCGGATCGATTCAACATCTCTTTTACCCGAGGTTCCTTCATCCAGGGATCAATAACTTCTGCCGCTTGTCCCATGCTCTGTTTCAACTGACCTACAACCGTTACTATCCGAAAAGGCTGAATCCCTTTCGATAATCCTTCAAGTGATTTCTGAACTACCACATCTGCTGGCAGGTTCTCTTCAGACATAGAAATCGCTGTTTTTAAAATAGTTTCTAGCTGTGAATCACTGATTCCACGTTCTTGCGCTCGATTTTGAAGTTCGGACAATGTGTTTTGTTCGATACCCGACTTTTGGGCTTCCTGAATAAGTCTAGCAACATCCGACTCTTGCGCGTAAGCATACTTCCCATGTATCAATGCAACAGCTCCACACAACAGGATAATGATTATTTTGGTATAAGATTTCATAGTTCTTTAGAGTTTTATTCAATCAATAACATTGCATTTTGACTGCCATAACCATCACTTACAGTATATGTATCATTTGAAAACCTTAGCCATTCTTCTGAATCTCCCTGAATGCGCAGCACCTTATATTCATAAGCTCCAGGCGATAAGTTGAGTTTGGCTACATAATTATTATTCGATTGTTTTCTAAGTGGAACACCCGTTCTGTTCCAGTTATTAAAGTCGCCAACCAAGTATAATCTTCCATTACCTGAATAATGAATATTTATTTGCTGCTTATCTTTACTTTTATCCCACTCAGGGGTGACAACCCCACGACCTTTCCTAAACTTAGGTTCAAAACTAAGTCTTACCCCACCTGCAATTTTATAGTTATCATCTTTGAGCTGGGAGCTTTCACTTCTAAAATGCAGGACTGCTGCCGTAGTAAATAACGAAAAACGGTCATTAAGTGGATAAGAACCGTTAAGCTCCAACCTGATTATGCGATCGGTATTAACAGTTGATATGGTTGTTTGGCGGTTTGGAGGACCGGCAACGGGTGGTCCTCCATTGACCTGCTCAACAGAGGTGGTTTTGTACTGTTCCAGATCCATATTCAAACTGAGTGATGCACCATTTCTGAAATGATATCCAGCCCCTGCTCGAGCATTAAACCCATTTTGAATAGAAGGCAATGTATCAATAGAGCCATATAAGCCAGCCGTTAATTTCCAGCGAAAAGTAGGCCAATTTTCGAATTCCAATCCGTACAAATCAAACCAGTTAGTAGTGGATTGACTGTCAATGTAATCCCGGTAATTCCTAAAATTACTTCCCGCTTTGAATCGCAACAAGGTAAACGGTGAAATGAACCATGTGATTTTAGGCTGAACCCAAAACAGGCTACGGCTATATGAACTTGAAAAATAACTTCCACCCGTTTCAACGCCAGCGCTCAAATCATTTGAGAAGCGATGATCGAAAGAAACAATACCCAATCCGCCCCTCCAACTCTCGCTCTGCCGAAATATTGGTTCAAAAAAAAACCCGCCGGTAATTGAAAAGTTATTCCCGTCTTTGAACCAATTTGATTGCAATATAATAGAGGTAAAGTTATACGTAGAGGCTGTTGTAGAATTCCATTCGGATAGAAAAGGATTCAGGTAAGTATTTGTAGAGTAGCCAACCCTGGAGTCCACCGAGATAAAACTTTGCCAATGCTGAGCATTTCCAATAGATGTTATCAAGGTCATAATTAGCATTAACAAGAAAATAGATCTCATAAGTAAATCACTGCATTTTTGTTGCCAAAACCGTCATCATGCTGAACTGGGGCCAACGGATCGGTTATCCACTCTTCTCCATTTTTAACAAACATGTAATTGTGCTCACCTCGGCTCATAGATATCAATCCCGTCCATATCTGCTGACCGTTAACCACTTGCTTTGAAAGTTCAACCCTTTTCCAATTGCTAAAATCTCCCGCTACTGCAACTGATTCCGCATTTTCATCTATGTACACAAATCGCAGCATCACCTCATCCACTTCGGCCGATACCTGTTGAATTGAATCTCCCATGTTAGAAGCGTTTAAATCTTCATTTCCTTGGTAGGATCCTCCACTCGAATTCATAAAAATAGGATATGAAAGAGATATCATCACTACCAATAGTAACATAAATGCATAAGCAGGACGCCATTGTATCTGCGTGGGCACCCACAAGCGCCTGAACCAATTTTTTATGTAATCTATGATTCCCGGGATTTTAACTTTTTCGGTTTTATGCTCAATGCTAAGCATTACCCGATCAGAGAACCCTTTCGGAACATCCACTGAATCAAGAGATAGGAAATCACGATTCAAAGTCTTGATTAACGTTTGCTCAAATCGAAGCATCGACCGCATATCCGAATCGTCTGCGATAACATGCAGGGCTTCCCTTTCTTCCTTTTGCGAAAGATGTCCCTCTAAATATCGGCGGAGCAGTTCGTTTTTATCCATAAGAATTCAGCCTCTTTGTTCAATAAATCTTTTTAATTCCTTCTTAGCCCGATAAACACGTACCTTAAGTGCACTGACTGAAACATCAAGCCGTTTCTCCATGGCCTTATAGCTCATGTTATCTTTATATTTCATTAAAAATGCTTCTGCATACTCTTCTTTAATACAGTCGAGCCCTTCACTCAGAAGACTCAACCATTCAGCTCTTTCAATGTCACCGTCTGGGGATCCATTATATACTAGTTGCTCTTGCAGTTGATTGTCTTCCATTTCGCTAAATCGTGTATTGTGTCTCCGTATGTTTTTAGCAAAATCTCTGCAGTGATTCGTAGCAATCCTATAGAGCCAAGATGAAAATTTCGAATCCCCTTTAAAAGAGGATAATCGTTCATATGTTTTTACAAATATTTCTTGAGCCAACTCTTCTGCATCTTCACCATTATCAACAAAACGATTAGTAACACTGAAAACCAATGGTGCATATCGGTCCACTAAAACACGGTATTGCTCACGTTTACCGTTTAGAATATTCTGGATCAACTGAAGTTCTTCCTTACATCTATCCATTATTTACAGATATGTGTCGAATCTTAACTAAACTATAAAAATATCAATATTTGGCAGACTGAAAACTTCAGATTCCACATTTTATGTACTGGTATGACGAATGAAAACGCAATTGGTTACTAAATTTTTGTTTATAAAATATCGAAACCCTGCAACTTTGAAATTCTTTAGAAAATAGTTCTGTTCATACTTCTAGCCATAACGAATAGAATATCTTTATGTATCTAAAAGAGTAATTCTTACCTTATGGTTCGTAATATGAATTAAGTTTTAAATTTAGAAAACAGCTTCTGTATGGACCGTGAAGCATTTCAAGAACGTTTTGGACTTATTGGTGAATCGGTTGCCTTAAAACAGGTTATCGATAAAGTTATCCAGGTAGCGGATACAGACATAACTGTATTGCTTGAAGGTGAAAGCGGTGTTGGCAAAGACGTAACCGCGAGGGCAATTCATGAGATCAGCCACCGGAAGCACAATAACCTGGTAATCGTTAACTGCGGAGCTATTCCCGAGGGTATTATTGAAAGCGAGCTTTTTGGACACGAAAAAGGGGCTTTTACCGGTGCTCACGAGGCTCGAGAGGGTTATTTTGAGAAAGCAAACGGGGGTACTATTTTTCTAGATGAAATTGGTGACACGCCCGCCAATGTTCAAGTTAAGTTGCTACGTGTATTGGAAACCGGTGAATATTTCAGGGTTGGGTCTAGCAAGGTACGCAAAACAGATGTACGGGTCATTGCCGCGACAAATAAAGATTTATGGAGTCTGGTACAAGAAGAATCGTTCAGGGAGGATCTTTATTACCGTCTCGATACAGTGAAGGTTAAACTTCCTCCTCTTCGTGAACGGCCGGATGACATTATCCCTATTTTTCGTAAGTTTGTAACAGAATTTTCTGCCAAATATGACTCCGTTTTTAAGGGCTTCTCGGATGAGGCCAAAGAACTGTTGGTCTCCTACCGATGGCCCGGAAACGTAAGAGAATTGCGTAATGTAGCAGAACAACTGGTTGTATTGGAGAAATCGCAATTTATCGATACCGATAAACTTCAGAAATATTTAAAGGGACGCCAGCATACCGGTTCAGCTGATAATCTCCCGGTACTTGCGGATCATCAACGTAGCACAAACGGTGCTTTTAATAATGATGATCAAAAACTGATTTATCGTGCCTTGGTAGAGCTGCGTAATGATATCAGTGATCTAAAAAAAATGATAGGTACCTTTTTATATTCAACTTTTTCGCAAAAGAATATGAAGGCCCTTCCACAGACTATCCAGGATGAATTCCGGGAACGGAACATGCCTGATATGGATATTAATGTCAGCAAGGCCACTGAGGAAGACATTGGAGTACAACCATTTACAGAAGCAGATGTTTCGGAAGAAGACGAAGAAAGTGATCTCTTTTATAACTTCTTCAATGCTGAAACCATCCCGTCCATAGAAAAAACTGAGCAATTTTTAATTGAACAGGCCCTCCGAAAATTTGATGGAAATCGAAGGAAGGCATCAGAAGCTCTTGGCATAAGTGAACGAACCCTATATCGTAAGCTCGATCAGTATGGCCTGCAATAAAATTCGATCTCATTTTTTACTACTTATTCTCCCATTTGCTTTGTCAGGCTGCTTTCATTACGGCTTTACCGGCACTTCCATCCCCGAGGATGTCAACTCTATTTATATCCCCTTTTTTGCCGATCAATCATCAAGCGGGATAAGTAATTTAAGCGACCGTTTAAACCAAGCACTCGTCGATAGATTTATCAATCAAACCAAGCTACGGCTTGCCAATTCCCGTGGAGATGCCGACGCCATTTTGGAAGGGTCCATTGTAAATTACAGAAATGAAGCTTTTAGCATCACCGGGGAACAGCAGACCAGCCTGAACAAGGTCTCAATACAGGTGAGGGCCACATTTCAGTACACAAAAAAAGACAAGCCGGAATGGAATAATACCTTCAGTGGATCAGCAACATATGACACCAACGATAACCCTATTGAAGGGGAACAGAACGCAGCGGATGAAGCGCTTAGCCAGGTGGCCAACAATTTGTTCAATGATGCAGTCAGTGGATGGTAATAAGTTTACTATTGGGAAACGGCGATAAGAGCAATTCCAAGCTTCCAAAATTGTATAAATAACATTGCATATTTGACTGCTATTACTTTCTATTTGTATAATATAAACATCAAAGCGGCGGGAACTTTTTAAGCTATCATACATGCCTCAACTTCCATTCGACATTCCAAAGTCCTTAGCTTCCTATGCGGAGCACTTTGAAGTAGATCCTATCAAAGCCACAACACGATTAAAAAATCAACTAAAAAAAAGGGGACCGGACGCCGTTGGCCATTTTTTGCTGGCTTGGTTTTACCACCTTAAAGGCATGAACGATCAGGCTATTGATGAAGCTTTACGAGCACGGATCTATGCTCCGGGAAGCCCATTCTTTCAAAAACTTCATTATTATCTGAGCCATCCAAAATCTTTTGACGCCTGGATTCCGGAGACGCAGAATACCCTTGCAAAACGAAGTACAACCGCCCCCCGGGAACCGGGTCCCGTTCTAAATTTGGATAGCTTAATTCAAAGACTTTCTGAAGTTGAATCCAACCGTATCCAACCCAAAACAGGGATACAAGACAAGGATGTTGAAAATGAAATTACTACCGACAATGTAGACGATATCGTTTCAGAAACACTGGCTTCGATTCATGAAAAACAAGGCAAAACTGATGCAGCTATCCGTACTTACAAGAGGTTAAAGGCATTAAATGCTCAAAAAGAGGAATATTACAACAAGCAAATAGACCGTCTTAAAAAAATCCGGGAAAATAATGAGGAGTAATGGCGTCTACCCTTTTACCCATCCTTTACAAATGGATTAGCTTTTTTCTCATAGCCTATAGTGGTTTCCGGACCATGTCCGGGAAAAACGGTTGTATTGTCCGGCAATGAATAAAGCTGTTGTCGGATAGATTTTTTCAGGACCTCAAAATTCCCTTTATACAGATCAGTACGACCTATTCCCTCTCTGAACAGTACATCTCCCCCAAGAACTATCTCATCACTCGCACTATAGAGGGAAACATGATCAGGCGAGTGACCGGGCGTATAACGAATTTCAAATGTAAAATTCCCAATTGACCATTCCAGCTGTTCGCTTAGCGGCTCAGGAGTAATAGTAAATTCATCCTCCTTGAATCCAAACATAGCTGCTTGAGGAGCAAAGTTATTCCACAGATAGCGGTCCCTGTCATTCAAAAAGACCGGCACCTCAAAATCATTTAATACCCTGTGAAGGCCTAATACATGATCTACGTGAGCATGTGTCAGTACAACAGCTTTAAGAGTATATTCACCGTCAATAATTGCAGCTTTCACTTTATTATATTCTGACTCCTCTGCGAAACCAGGATCAACAATCAAAGCATCTCCGCCTTTGGTTAAGAGGTAGGTATTTTCAGCAAAAGGTCCAACCGTAAAACAGCTAATTTGCATTGTAAAAAGTAACTCGGTTAAAATAAAAAGGGATGCACTTCAAGAATGAAATGCATCCCAAAATCGTACACAACTTTAATTTATTCTTTCCCGTAACGCTTTTTAAAGCGATCAATACGGCCGGCTTTCTTCTGAAAGTTCATATTACCGGTATAAAATGGATGGTTTTTTGAGTCCACTTCACTGCGATAAGTACCGTCGTTTGTATCCATTGTACTTCGCGTTTTGAACTCGGTACCGTCACTCAGAACAACTGTTATTTCTTTGTAATCAGGGTGAATTCCTTTTTTCATGAATCAGTAAATTTCTTATTGCTTATTTCGAGATCACAAATATAAGGCTCTGATCATCTATTTGCAATGCTAATCATCGATCAAAATCATCAAAATCGTCAAAATCATCCATAGAGCCGAGCATACTGCCCAACATATCGGAATATGACCTGGAATCGTCCAGGTCTTCTTTTCCCACCATCGAGTACTGATGCAATGCTTCTATCACAAAGTCCATGAGAACGTATTTTATCGCCCTATCTTTGGTTTCGGGTTTACTTTCGACAATATCAGCTAATCCGGTCACTTGGTCAAGCTTCTGTTCATAGTCCTTTTGACTCATGTAATCAGTTAACTCCAGGTAATTACCGTCTGCGAACCAATCCAGCACCGGTTTGTAAATGCTTTTTCTCTCCTGTTTTTTCTGTTGTTCGGGATCCGGAAAATGCCTTGAAAATGTTTTTTTCACCGCCTTGCCGATGATATGCTTAGCTACATTTAACACTCCTTCCTGTTCCCCTTCGTAAACTAACTCCAGCTTCCCGGTCAAGGCAGGAATCACATGGAAAACATCGGTAATTCGTGTCGTCGTTGATTCTTCGTTGTTCATAAGTGCTCGGCGTTCGGCTGCAGAGATCAGTTGTTCCATAGCTGTGATCGTCATTCGAGTCGAAACACCGCTTTTTTGATCGATGTATTCCGAGTCCCTGGCTTCAAAAGCAACTTGTTCGAGCAGTTCTTTAACAAGTCCAGGTATGGTCACCTTTACTACCCCGTCGCGAGCAATCCAGGCCTCTTGTTCAGTAATTTCCATTCCAACTTCAATTTTCTTGGGATAATGTGTAAGTATTTGGGAATCAATGCGGTCTTTTAAAGGGGTGATAATATTTCCGCGATTGGTGTAATCCTCAGGATTTGCCGAAAATACCATTGCAACATCAAGCGGGATACGTACATTGAATCCTCGAATCTGGATATCGCGTTCCTGCATAATATTCAGCAAAGCTACCTGTATGCGGGGCTGTAGGTCAGGCAGTTCATTAATAGCGAAAATTCCACGATTTGTCCTGGGAATAAGCCCGAAATTAATCACGTTTTCATCTGCAAGGGTCAGTTTTTCCGCCGCCGCTTTGATAGGATCAATATCTCCGATGAGGTCTGCCACCGCAGTATCGGGCGTTGCTAATTTTTCACCATACCGTTCGCTGCGATGTATCCATCGAATCGGTGTTTCGTCCCCCATTTTTTCAAGACGCTGACAAGCCTGTTTGGAAATGGGGTGAAAGGGATCATCGTTAATTTCCGAGCCTTCTACAATCGGCATATACTCGTCTAAAAAGTGAATTAGCTGGCGCAAAATCTTGGTTTTCGCTTGCCCCCGCAAGCCAAGTAAAATTATATCGTGCTTGGCCAATAAAGCGTGTTGCAGCTGGGGTATCACGGACTTATCATATCCTTTGATTCCTGGAAATAACGTTTCACCGGATCGAATTTTGCTGATAAGATTCCGGCGAATTTCTTCCTTGACAGAAATCGACTCCCAACCTGATTTTTTTAAATCTCCGAGGGTATGCACCGTTTTAAAAAGATCACTACTCATAGGGCAAATTAGTTCTTTTAGCTTTTCAAGTTTGATAACCGATAATTGCCCTCTATCATTTCATTATAACGAAATTATTCCGGACAGAGGCGTTTTATATATGCCCTTTATATCTTCTTGCTGTATCAACCAGGAAAAAACTACTTTATGCCACAGTATTAGGAAACTGATTCCCTTTTATTTAAAGAATCTATGAATTTACAACTACCCTTCATCCTGGCTTACTTTATCATCCACAAAAAACATCATCAAAGCGGCAACAGCCATCGAAGCTCCGCCGGCCATAAGCGCAAAAATTGCTTCCCCGCCAAAGAAATTACGAACCATAAAGCCTAAAATACTGGCTGCTACAATCTGGGGAATCACAATAAAAAAGTTAAACAATCCCATATAGACTCCCATTTTAGAAGCCGGCAATGCTCCCGAGAGAATAGCATACGGCATCGCAAGTATACTGGCCCATGCCAATCCAATACCTAGCATTGGAATCAACAGCATGATTGGATTACTAATATAATAAATGCAGTTCAGGCTTAATCCGCCAAGTATCAAAGAAATGGCATGAACAGCTTTACGGCTTGTCGCTTTGGCAAACGCCGGTAATACTAAAGCAAGCAATGCAGCAAAACCATTGTAAACGGCAAAGCATATTCCAACCCAGTCGGCCCCCTGGTTATACAATTGGGTTGTTGTGTCGCTGGTCCCATAAATATGATTGGTTACTGCCGGAGTGGTATAAATCCACATGGCGAAAAGGGCAAACCAGGAAAAAAATTGAACAAATGAAAGCTGGACCATGGTTTTGGGCATATTTAAAAAATCCGTAACAACTACCACCAAACCGTGTTCTGCTTTGCCCGAATGTTGCATAATACCAGCTAGAATCATCACCAAACCAAAAACCGCGGTACCCAAGCCGAATATGTATAATTCTTTCTCATATTGCCCTTGATAAATGAAATAGGTTAATATGATGCCCACTAATACCAATACTGAACCCACATAAAATTTTCTTTTTTGTCCGCCTTCAGCAATGTTTTCACGAGCTGCATCAATAAAAGAAACTCCCCCCTCTCCTTCCCGGGAATACTGTTCGAATTCTTCCGGGGGATATTCCTTACTTTTTATAACAGTCCAAATAACCGCCCCCAGGAAGGCCATTGCCCCCAGATAAAAAGACCATCGAACGGAGGGCGGTATCTTTCCCGCCGGAGCGGTATTTGGAATTCCAAGCCAATTGGTTAGGACATAAGGCAATATCGAAGCGATAACAGCTCCGGTCCCTATAAAAAAGCTTTGAAGAGCAAAACCCTTGGTATGCTGGCCTGCCGGGAGCATATCCCCGACAAAAGCCCTGAATGGCTCCATCGACACATTGATAGATGCATCCATTATCCATAACATTCCTGCAGCAACCCATAAAGCCGGCGAATTAGGCATAATGATTAAAGCCATAGACGCAAGGATAGCCCCCGTCAGAAAGTACGGACGCCGCCGGCCGAGTCGATTCCAGGTACGGTCGCTCATATGACCAATGATCGGTTGAACAACCAAGCCTGTAATAGGTGCAGCAATCCAAAGGATAGGAATATTGTCGATATTGGCACCCAAAGTCTCAAATATACGGCTGACGTTGGCATTTTGTAAGGCAAAACCGAATTGGATACCCAGAAATCCAAAACTCATATTCCATATTTCCCAAAAGGAAAGGGATGGCTTTTTCGATATTTTATCCATGGCGTATCGATTTAAATTAAGGTATAAAACCCATAAGTTATTTATGTAAGCCAACCTATTTTTGCAACACTAAAAAATCATGCGCGCCAATCGGAACAGGTTGATTACCCACAGTCATTGTTTCCCCGCTGAATACATTTTTATAATCGCCGCTTAACTCACTAAGTGCAATATTTTGATCTATATTACCAAAATTAAGTAGCACAAATACTTCACGGTCCCCTTTTATGCGCCTGAAGGCATAAATATTTTTTGAGGGACTTGTTCTGACCCTCTGAAAATCCCCTCCCGCCTTTCCATTCCAGAGTGCCGGATTTTCTTCTTTTAAATGGAGCAGCTTACTATAGAAATCCTGGTATCTATAATCATCCCATTTGATCGTATCCTTCTTGAAAAAGGCGAGCTGATAATCCAGCCCAGACTCCTGTCCGCTATATATCAGCGGCATACCATCGATTGTTGCCGCCAAAACGGCGAAGTTTTTAAAATTTTTGCCGAACATATCCCGATCGCTACCCTGCCATGAATTTTCATCGTGATTCGTCGTGAAATACATGCGGTAATCATTGGGAGCAAATTCAGTATCTTCTTCAGCCATGTAGTGATCGATGTCACTTAAGGACTTTTTACCCTTCTGTATATCCGTCATCAAATGATGAAATTGCCAGGCATATGTCATATCAAAAGCATTTTTCTGTTGTTCCGGGATCTCGGATTCGGCCAGCATGAAGACCGGTTTAATCTTTTCGAGTTCTTTCCTGGCATGATCCCAGAAATCCGTCGGAACCATATGGGCCACATCACAACGGAAGCCGTCGATATTGGTTTCAGTAACCCAAAACTTCATCGCATCTATCATTGCATTACGCATTTCCTGGTTATCATAGTCCAGCCAGATGACATCAGACCAGTCGGCCACGGGTGGTTTGAAATTACCATCTTCATCCTTTTTGTACCAGTCAGGATGCTCTTTCGTCCATACATGATCCCAAGCGGTGTGATTGGCTACCCAATCAATAATGATCTTCATATCCTGGCCATGCGCAGCTTTAACCAAAGCTTTGAACTCCTTCATTGTCCCAAAATGTGGATTAATTCCCCTGTAATCCTTTACCGAGTAATAGCTGCCGAGAGGGCCTTTTCGGTTTTTTTCTCCAATAGGATTTATCGGCATGAGCCAAAGGATTTTCACACCCATGCTTTTCAATCGCGGGAGCTGTTGCTGGAGGGCTTTAAACGTCCCCTCCGAGGTATATTGACGAATATTCACTTCATATATATTTGCATTTCTGGTCCATTCGGGATGCTTTACATTAGATATCCTTTGCGTTTTTAGAACTTCCTGGGCTCTAACTGTAAAACCTTCGAAAAACCCAGGACTCATAAAAAAGATAACTAAAGCGAATATTAAGCTGCTCTTGGTGGAATAAATGTATTTCATGGCTCCAATAAATTTGAATTACTGTTTTTGGCTTATGTTAAATTCCAATTTCTTTGGTAGGTATACACAGGGGGTGCTCAATTGCAACCTCATATTGTTTCCCGTAAACATAACAACTGATGGGAGCCCCTTTCTCACATACTATCCTGACTTCATCAGATTGCACATGCACTTCAAGTCGCCGCCCCTGATGCATTATTTTAAAGGAATAAGCTTCCCATTGCCCGGGTAGCACGGGCGCAAAATACAGCTTCCCATCACGTGCACGCTTCCCCCCAAATCCTTCTACGACCGACATCCAGGTCCCGGCCATACTTGTAATATGCAGTCCTTGGTGAACCTCCTTGTTATAATCGTCTAAATCGAGCCGTGCTGTACGCAGATACAACCGGTAGGCTTTGTTTCCGTACCCCAACCTTGAAGCCAGTATAGAGTGAATGCAGGGTGACAGTGAAGATTCGTGTACCGTGCGAGGCTCATAAAAATCAAAATTACGTCGAATGATATCTTCATCAAATTCGTGTTCAAAAAAATACAACCCCTGCACTACATCTCCCTGCTTGATAAAACAGGAACGCAAAATACGGTCCCAGGACCAATGTTGGTTGATCGGGCGTTCTTCTGCGCTTAAATCATCAGCCGTACGCTGGACTTTATCCAGGTAACCATCCTGCTGCAAGAATATCCCCAAGTCATCATCTGCCGGTAAATACACCCGCTCCAGGATATGCTTCCACCGCTCCGTTTCCGAATCTGCAAACTCCGTTTTGTCTTTAATTTGTTGAAACTGCTCAGGAGTTTCCTTTCGTACTTTCCCTATACAATCGAGGGTGTATCTTAATGTCCAGCATGCGATATAAGAAGTATACCAATTATTGTTAACGTTGTTTTCGTATTCATTCGGCCCGGTAACTCCCAGCATGACATACTTCTTTCGCTTTTCAGAAAAGTTGAATCGTTGACTCCAAAACCGCGAAATTGCAATCAGCACTTCCAGCCCCGCCTCCTGCAAATAATCTTCATCCGCTGTGTGACGAATATAATTATAGATCGCAAAAGCGATAGCCCCGTTACGATGTATTTCCTCAAATGTTATTTCCCATTCATTGTGGCACTCTTCTCCATTCATAGTGACCATGGGATACAATGCTGCGCCACCAGTGAACCCCAGCTTTTCAGCATTTTCGATGGCTTTTTCCAAATGCCGATAGCGATACAGGAGAAGGTTTCGGGCCACCCTGTTATCGGCTGTGTTCATATAAAAAGGCAGACAATAGCCCTCAGTATCCCAATAAGTACTTCCTCCATACTTTTCACCGGTGAATCCTTTGGGACCAATATTCAGCCTTTCATCATCCCCGGTATAGGTTTGATTCAACTGAAAAATATTAAATCGTATGCCCTGTTGTGCTTCTTTATCGCCCTTGATAAGAACATCGCTTTGCCGCCACTTTTCAGCCCATTCTTCCTCCTGTTCATATAAAAGCTGTTCAAAACCAATGGTACTCAATTGGTTTGTCAATTCATTAATACGCGGATGTAAGCGCTTACGAACATGATTCAAAGAAGATGCGACGCCCACAAATTTATGTAACAAGATTTCATCCCCGGGAACAGCGGGAATATCAAATTTTTGCTTTATTTTCATCTTATCGACTGAAGAGTCAGGCTCTATGGACATTGTTCTGCCATTTTTTTGAAGCATACACCGCATACCGGCTGCCACATAGAAATCAAGCTTTTTTGTCTTTGCAATCACATATCCGCCATCTTGAAATACATCCTGTTCTACTTCCTGCCAAAATTTTTCATCATAATTGGAATCCTCATTTTGAACATCACTGTTCAGATAAGGCTCAAAAGTAATCGTACCGTCAAAGTTGAGAGCTTTTACTGAATATTCAATGGCCGCGGCCTCTTTACGCTTCATACTTAAAAAGCGAATGCTCTTTACCTTCACTTTATTCCCGTTAGCTAGAGTGGCAATAAATTCACGCTGAAGGAATCCTTTTTTCATATTCAATTCCCTGCGGAAATCGTTAATTTCGCATTTGGCCAAATCCAGTTGCTGGCCATTTATTTGAACATCAATCCCAATCCAATTGACAGAATTAAGAACCTTTGCAAAATATTCAGGATAACCGTTTTTCCACCACCCCACTTTTGTCTTATCGGGATAGTAAATACCGCCAATATAACTGCCCTGTAATGAATCTCCGCTATATTGTTCCTCGAAATTGGCCCGCTGCCCCATATGGCCGTTCCCCAGGCTAAAAATACTTTCAGAAGAACGTTGACGGTCAGGGGAAAAACCTGATTCGACGATCTTCCATTCATCAATCCCGAAATATTTTTTCATAATTTTGCAAATTCGTCTTTTTTCAAAATAAACTTATTTCTCATGTATTCAATTGTGCAAATAATTTTTGGGGTGACAAACCTTTAAATGATTCAATAATTAAGTCGGCCTCCGCCAAATAATCTGCAGATCCAACACCCACGCACTTCATTCCACCTGCTTTTGCAGCTGTTATACCCGAAGCGGCGTCTTCAAAGACAACGCATTCATGCGGATCTACATTCAAAGCTTCAGCCCCTTTTATGAACACCTCAGGATCCGGTTTTGTATTTTGTACTTTAGTACCGTCTATTACAGCATCAAATAAATTATTTATCTCTAGATACTCCATAATATGAGATGCATTTTTACTCGATGAACCAATAGCCAGCTTAATGCCCATCGATTTAAGCTCATCCAAAAATTCAGGTATCCCCTCCAGGATATCATCAGGTGTGAGCTTTGCAATATACTCCTGGTACCATTCATTTTTCTGATTCATCAGCTCTTGAAATCGCTTTTTCGAAACAGTCTTTCCTCCGAGCGACAATATCTTTTCCAGTGATTTTTTCCGACTCACTCCCTTTAACGATTCATTTTCCTTTGCCCCGAAAGGAATGTCGAGTGTTTCGGCTAGTCTTTCCCAAGCTTTGAAATGATAATGAGCTGTTTCTACTATAACACCGTCTAAATCAAAAATACAGGCAGCTGGAAGCATGGAAAGTGATTAGATTCTATTCTTTGTTTATATCAAAATAATATCTGCCACATGCAAAATATTTTCAACTGAATTCAAAAATTAAACATACGGAGCCTTTTCCAATTATTTTAAGAGAGAGGAATTTATCGTTAGTATTTTCCCTGGCAGGTCGCTTCTGTTGATGAACGTAAAATTAATTTTGGCTCAAAGATCTTTTGTTTCGGCTTCATTTTAGGATTCTGTATTCGTTTTACCAACTTGCGGGTTGCATAGCTTCCCATTTCGTACATTGGCTGGCGAATTGTTGATAATCCGATATAATCAGAAATTGTTATGTCATCATATCCAATGATCGGAATTTGATTTTTCAACTCCTTCATAGCTTTTAAAGCACCTACCGCTTGAATATCTGAGGTACAGAAACAAGCTTCCGGTGGATCCGGGAGAGTTAGCAATTTTTTCATCGCTTCATATCCGCTGAGTTCAGAAAACCCATCCCTGTACAGAGAATCGCCGGTAACAATTAATTTTTCTTCAATTTTAACTCCTGCCTTTTTTAGCGCCTTTTTGTATCCCCTGATGCGCTGCTCACCGGGCTTTGAAGATTTCAGGGCACTAATCATTCCAATCCGCTGTAACCCTTTATCGAGGAAATACTGCATGGCCAATTGAATGCCCTTCTCATTGTCCACGCTGACCGAATCAATACCGGTATAGTTCTCATCGATGAGTGTAATGGGGGTATCATATTTTTCCAGTTTTTTAAGTTCAGTATTTCGCAAATGAGTTGAAATGAAAAGATAGCCGTCAGCCAGCTGCCTCTTTATGATATTTTCTACCTGGGCATACATATTGCCCCCATTACTCTGAACATTGAAAATATTCAGATCATAATGATAATTTGATATTTCATCTTGTATACCTGCCAATACCTCCATAAAAAAGTAATTGGACAAAACGGGGACCACCACCATAATTAAATTCTTCTCTTTCCGGGCTAAACCCTGAGCATAAGCCTGGGGATGATAGCCAAGTTCATCGGCTACTTTTAGTACTTTTTTTCTGGTTTTGTCAGAGATTCCCTCATTTTTATTCATCACTCTGGAAACCGTAGCAATACTCACACCCGCTTTTTCGGCTATATCATAAATAGTTTTTCTACCCAATAGTAAACCTCAATCCATTTTTTCAAATAAACAATAAATCAAAATACTAATCCAAAAGACAGGTTATTTAATTAAAAAGCCAAACAATTTTTAAATAAAAATACTAAACCTTCCTGGAAGCGGATTCTTTTCCTGATTGACTAAGATAACTCAATTTTTTTTGCTGTCCCGACAGTATCAAGTAATGCCCGGGCCTTTATCAGCGTTTCTTGCCATTCATTGGCAGGAATTGAGTCGCTGGTTACAGCCCCTCCCACAGAATAAAAGATTTCATCCTTTTTAATTATTGCTGTTCGTATCACTACATTAAAATCAAAGTTCCCGTTTGGGGTAATATATCCGATAGCTCCGGAGTAAATACCCCGCTTATAATCTTCATATTCTTCTATCGCTTTCATTGCACTTATTTTGGGAGTTCCGGTCATCGACCCCATGGGAAAACAGGCTTTTATTACTGAAACCGGATCTCTTTCCTCAGTTAGGGCTTCTACTGTAGAAACCATTTGATGAACTGTTCCAAACGATTGAATACCGAATAATTCGGTCACTTTTACCGAACCGTGTCGTGCGATACGGCTTAAATCATTCCGAACAAGGTCTACTATCATGAGATTCTCTGCTTTCTCTTTGGGAGAATCCAATAATTCTTTTTTTAACAGGTCATCTTGCTCCCGGCAATCACTTCTTTTGGCTGTACCCTTTATCGGCTGGGAAAAAACTTTTTCCCCTTCCTTTCGGAGAAAACGTTCTGGGGATTGACAGCAGATTTTAACATTGTCTACTTCCAAATAAGCCCCGAACGGTACCGGCCCCACTTCTGCCATACGCTGGTAAAGTGCCCAAGCGGAACCTCTAAAAGTACCTTTTATCTGATGGGACAAGTTAATTTCATAAAAATCGCCTTCTGATATCCTTCTCTGAGCTTTACGAATTTTTTCCAGGTATGCTTCTTGGCTGGTCCGGCAACTAAGGTGGATAAGACTAAATTCTGATGATGAAGCTTTCTGCTCTGAAAAATTCTTATCCTCAGGAAGTTCCCCAATTAATACCCGGTAATCCCCCGAAATCCTGTTAAATTCCATAAGAAAGCCGGGTTCCATGAAATACATATCCGGAGCTTCCGTGCCGTCCCAATTTTTTGAAGTCAGGTTTTCCAAATGATTTTTGAGGTCATATCCAAGGTATCCCAAAAGCCAGCCCTGTCGTTCTTCCCGTAATGTTTGCAACATTTCCCAGGGATCACCTTCAAATGTCTTCCCCCTTTCATTCTGTTTAAGTAGAATATGGGAACCCATCGCCTTTATTTCGGCCTGCGGCCTCGCAGCCAAATAGGATTTTCTTGACCAGTTATGATCTTCAGACTGAGAGTCCAAAAGCAGTACCGTCCCTTCACAAGCAAAATATTCAACCAGTTTGTCAAAATTCATGTCGCCAATTCACAGAGTTTGTAAATGTGCGTTTCTGAAGTTTATAAAACGATCTCTTATTGTTTTATAAACATGATTTCCAACATCAAAATATTGTTTATCAACCTGTTTCACTGCCAATAATTCACGTACTGAATTTGTAATAAACACGGATTCGGCATTCATAACATGGTCAGGCAAGAATTTGCCCTGGCGAATTTTCCATAAGTCATTTTGCAGAATCAGCTCAATAACAATTTTTCTGGTAATACCCGGAAGCAAATCGCACTGCTTGGATGGAGTAAATATCGTCTCATTTTTTATCCAGAAGATGTTGCCGAGGGTAGTCTCAGACACCCAATTGTCCACTGTTTGCATCAAGGCATCGTCTCCCCCCTTTTGTTCAGCTTCACGAGAAGCCAGTATATAATTGATGCTATTTGTTAATTTATAGCATGAAGGCAAAGCTTCCTCCGGAACCCTCCGTCGATTAACTGTAACGATTTTGGGGCAGCTAAATGTATCCGGACATTCTGTTGCTATTATAGAAAAATGCGATGGCGAATTTATATCAGGGATATATCCCCGGCTACCTTCGCGCCAGACTTGAAGACGGACAATTGCATCCCTTTCCAACAGCTTCTTCTCTTGAAGTAAGGTGCGAACCATACATTCAACAGATTTTATCTCCAGCCCCGGAGGCCGGTTTATCTCAAGGCATTCAAGTCCGGTTTTCAATCGATCAAGATGCTCCGCAAGAAGCAGACTACGTCCGGAATAGCTTCGAAAGGTTTCAAAAATGCCGTCACCATACATTAAGCCTCGCGAAGTTACCGGCGCTACTGGGGTGCCGGCTGCAATTAGACGGCCATTAAAGATACAGCAGTCACTCTGGCTTTTCATGGGTAAACAGGGTTCTTAAACTGTCATATTGGCCTTCGCTTGGAAACCCAAGGTAGATACTTTTTAACGTTCCATCAGGAGCATAAATCATTTGGGCAGGCAAGCCGGGGACACTGAAGGCGGAAAATTGTTTTGAACCGGCAACAAAATGAAATGGAAAAGGATGTTCATTTATATAAGAAATAACTTGCTGTTTTCGAAGGCCAACTGCTGCGGCAATAACCTGCAACCTTTGGGGGAATTCATTTTTCAGGGAGGCCAATTTTTTATGTGATTCGAGGGATTTATCAGACCAGTTTGCCCAGAAATTAAGTATCACATACTGCCCTTTAAAGTCGGAAATACGCAGGCTGTCATCATCTTGTGCATCGTGCCAATAAATTGTTTGCAGAGAGTCTTGGTCAAACATGCGTTTTTCAAAAGCAGCCTGATCGCTCTGTTGATTATGAAGAGTAAAAAAAACAATCAGAATTGCTGCTACAACCGCAACAATTCCAAGAAACCGATTAAAATATTTGGGATCAATATGCATCGTCAATCAACTTCTGGGGCCAAAATTACTCCCGAAACCGGAGGAAGGGTAACAATAGCAAATTCACGGTCAATAGTTACACGGGTATGGGTGATTATATTTTCAAGATGTCTGCCCTTAGGGGCCTGGAAATTTAGCAGGGGAATATACACCTTCTGCGGTTTCGGGGACCGGTTTATTGCTACAATACAAAACTTTTGATCACTCAAAAACCGTGCAAAAGCTACTACATTTTTCTCATTGTTAACCAGCAACTGCTGGAAGTGGCCAGTTTGCAATACCAAATGGCCATTACGAATATCCGCTAATTTTTTATACCAGTTGAAAAGCTTCTCATCAAAATTGTTGTCATCAACCGGGCGTTCCTCGTCCAGAGGATGTGCTGATTCCGGTTCGTAATTAAACTCTTTCCATACCATCGGTTTGCGATCATCGGGATCGTCTGCCCCCCACATCCCGGCTTCGGTCCCATAAAAAATCATAGGCCCCCCAATATATGTATATTGGAATAGGGCAATTAGTTTTTGAATACGTCGTTCATCGGCATTAGGCTTTCTAACATCAAAACCATCTTCCGGTCTCCCCTCTTTGTCATATTCCCTGTCGGGATTAACGACCATTGAAGCCACCCTGGGTGTATCGTGACTATCAATCAGATTCTGCATTACCAGTGGTGCTCCCGGTGGAAATCCCTCCCGCAAATTTTTCAAACGATTCATAAAATCAGCCGGGCCAATAACCTGATCAATCATATAAGCCTGCATCAGCCCGGCAAAGGGATAATTCATCACTGCTGTAAAAAGATCTCCACTAACCCAATCCCTCGATTTTGTTGTCCATATTTCTCCTACTGTGTAAGCTTCAGGATTAATTTCACGAACCAGGCTATTCCATTCCTTCCAAAACTCCTTGCCTATCTCATCAGGTACATCAAGCCGCCAGCCGTCTATTCCGTCGGAAGGGTCTCCATCTCCGTCCGGGTCCATCCATCGGCGGGTAATCGCAAAGATATGCTCCCTGACCGGTTTAACAAGCGTACTGTCAACCTCTTTAAAGACCGGAAGGTCTTTTACTCCCCACCATCCCTCATATTCGAACTCGGAATCTTCTGATTCCGGATCATCAAAAGAGGTAATAGCGTACCAGTCTTCAAACTCGGATTTTCGCTGTTTCAAAACTACATCCCGAAAAGCCCAAAAATCTGTACCCGTATGATTAAAGACCCCATCGATAATAATCCTCATATCCCGTTCATGCACTTTACGAACCAGTTCAAGGAATAGTTTATCTGCCGAGGTCCACAACCATGTAGATGGATCTGTAGGATCTTCCTGCTCCATAACCTTCACATCCCCCTCAGGATCAGGTCCAAAAAAACGATCAATATGATGATAATAACTGGTATCATACTTATGCAAAGAGACTGCATCAAAAACCGGGTTCAGGTAAAGGGCCCCAATGCCAAGGTTCTTAAGATAATCCAGCTTATCAATAATTCCCTGCAAGTCGCCGCCATACCTTCTTTTGCGAACACTGTCCCTAAAATTTTCTCCTAACGATTTTTCCCATTCAGTGCGTTGATACCAATCCCCGGTCCAGGACGAAATTGCCCAACCTTCAGGCCCCCCAACCCGTTCGCGGGTTGGATCATTTGTTTGATCCCCATTATAAAAACGTTCGGGAAAAATCTGATACCAAATTACGTGTTTGGCCCATTCCGGCGCCTTATACTGATCGTTAGACACTTGTTAGATATTTGAACTTAATTTATGCGTGATGAAAATGAAAAATCAAATCGAAATAATATCAGCAATCCGTAACAGTTCGGCGTCCATTTTGGGATTTTGCTTTGTTGCTTGGTTAAAATCCGTAAACTTTACCTTTCGGTCTCGAATTCCAACCATGACATTACATTTGCCTTCCAGGAGTGCCTCAACTGCCTTAACCCCCATTTGGCTGGCTAACACACGATCGGCACAGCTGGGGCGCCCCCCGCGCTGCACGTGTCCCAGAACGGTTACTTTGGTCTCATATCGGTCACCAAAACGTTCCTGAACTTCATCTTTCAGGTCATAGACACTACCATTTTTGTCGCCCTCGGCAACAATTACCAAGCGTGAACTCTTTTTACGTTTTGATGTTCGCTCAAGCGATTCGAAAAGCTGCTGAATACCGCGATCCTCTTCAGGAATTAAAATCTCTTCTGCACCTGCCGCAATACCGGAGTAGACAGCGATAAACCCTGCATCACGGCCCATAACCTCGATAAAAAACAGCCTGTTATGCGATGTGGCTGTATCACGAATCTTATCGACTGCTTCTACAACTGTATTCACAGCAGTATCAAAACCAACCGTAAAATCAGTGCCGTAAATATCGTTATCAATCGTTCCAGGAATTCCGATGATAGGAAAATCATATAGGTTGCCAAATTCCATAGCACCTTTGAAGGTACCATCTCCTCCTATGACGACCATTGCATCAAATTTATGTTTTTGAACATTTTTCCAGGCCCGTTCCATACCGGCTCTAGTCTTAAACTCCAAACTCCGAGCGGACTTCAGGATAGTCCCCCCCTGATATATGATGTGTTTTACGGAACCGGCATCCATTTCCTGGATATTATCATATATCAAGCCTTCATAACCTTGATATATTCCAAAAGGTATAACATTGTTATATACGCATGTACGAACCACTGCTCGGATTGCGGCATTCATCCCTGGAGCATCACCTCCGGACGTTAAGACTCCTATTCTGCTTAAATTTGTTTGATTCGAAGACATTGCTAAAATTTTTACTTAGATCTGATTTCTAAACGCTACAAAGAATCGTTACTAAAATATTATCCGCCTATCGGCCCCAGATAATTAAGAAAGGGTGAATATATGGAAAGTATGGCAACATCGTACCCCAAATATTGAAAATATTACATAGCCGTATTAATACCTTTAGATGTATTATAAATAATGGATGACGTCCTTATTGTATATCAGCTATCAATTCTCGGCAATCCTGCTTTAATCTATCATCATCGGGCGTTAATTTAGGTACCTTAAGAGCAGTTTGACAAGTATTTATTGCTTGTTGGTCCTTCCCCGTCTCACGGTAGACCCTGGCTAAATCGTAATAATATAGAATATATTTGTCATTCAGCTTTATGGCTTTTTCGATGTATTCTTCCGCTTTCTCATTACTTGCCTTAGGGATACCTCCAAAAAGAGTATTAGCCGCCAATCGCTCTATCCAGCTTAGATTAGCCACCTTAAAATGCCAACGTCCAAGTAAATGCCAGGCCCCGGCATTCGTGCTGTCATATTTTATAGCTCTTTCGGCATATTTTTTTATGTCTCTAGAAGCAGCAACCCGCGATTTGGCCCCTGAGATTAAGGCTTTACGCCCCATTGCAACCGCCATAACAAAATTGGACTGGGTATCGGCAGAGTCTCGCTGTAAGGCCTGTTCCGCAAGATTTATTGCTTTGTTGAAATACTCTTTCTTTTGGTCTTTATCTTCAAAACGATTTCCAATACGGGAATATAGAAAACTGGTCCGCCACAATGCCTGATAATCGTCCGCATGATGCTCAAGTATTTGCTTATATAACTCCAAGGCTTGTTCCTCATCAAAATTTTTGTACAAAGAATCCGCTTTCTGCTCCATAGCAGATTTCTCTGACTGGGCAAGTACCAAACCCGGAAATATTAAGAGTCCAATGCACAGAATAATTAGTTTACGGTTCATTCTCATGATGTTAAGTTCATATTGTTACGTAAATGTTAATATACATGCTACTAAGAAATTTTCATTAAACTAATTTCGGATTGTTTTCACAATTAAAAATTGTTGTAACAATTTATGTTTGATGAATTATTTGCTTACAAGATGAATTTCGCCATATTCATTGATTTCAAAACGATTAACTATGACATGGCGCTGTTCTATCGGATACCTGATTACTCGTTCTGTTTTTGAAATTATTTTTATGATCCCCCCATCCTTGCGAATCTTTATCTTGGATGAAATATCTTTTGAGATGCTCTTTTTGAACAAACCAATCATCCTGTAACTCAAGAGTTGATTAGTTTTAAAAGTCACCCCCAATAATTTTCGGCTTGTATTCAATAAATTATCATCAATGAGCACCAAATATAAATCAAAATTCTTAAAATGATCTCTGCCAACTAATTTGAGTGGGTATTCGGAATCCGGGTCACCGCAAATTCCCCTCCTACGCGCCTCGGAAAATAGTTCTCCGGCGATATCTTTTGGCAAAGATAAATCACCATTTTGACTGCATTTCGGTAGCTTTTCGAGGCTGGCTTGCAGGGTATTGGCGCGGCTAAGGTTCTGACTTATCTCACGCTTAGCATTTCGTTCAAAAGCAGCATAGCCTTCCGACTGTATATAATCCCGATTGACTATCTCATTTCGTTTATCATCACATGCCAATATTATGATAAAGAACACACCAAAGCATATTTTAAGAAAAATATTAACCTTCACCATAGATTTATTTTATAGGTTCAGGCAGAGCTAGCTATTCAGTCTTTTCAGCAGCCGTTTCCTTTTTCTGGCCATAGTTTCGCATCACATAATCATCAAGGATTTTGCGAAATTCTTTTCCAATTCCATCTCCCCGCAAAGTCGTATAATGTTCCCCATCCATATAAACAGGGGCTTTGGGTTCCTCAAAAGTACCCGGTAATGATATTCCGATATTGGCATTGCGAGACTCTCCGGGACCATTCACAACACATCCCATGACCGCAACATCCATCTCTTCAACGCCGGGATATACATCCCTCCAGATGGGCATCATCTCTCGAAGATACTGTTGGATTTCGTCAGCCAGTTCCTGGAAATAAGTACTATTCGTCCTTCCGCAACCGGGGCAAGCTGTTACTTGTGGAATAAAATTTCTAATACCCAGAGACTGCAAAATCTGTTGGCAAACACGTACTTCCTCTGCCCTGTCTCCGCCGGGTTTTGGTGTCAAAGAAACACGAATGGTATCACCAATACCCTGCTGAAGCAAAACAGAAAGTGCAGCAGAGCTGGCCACCATGCCCTTCATACCCATGCCGGCTTCCGTTAATCCTACATGCAAAGGATAATCCAGAATTTCAGCAATTCGCTGATACACGTGCACGACATCCTGAACATTGGACATCTTGCAACTGATAATAATTTTATTAGAAGCGAGCCCGACCTTTTCAGCGAGTTGGGCTGAACGGCGGGCACTCTCAACCATGGTATCCAACATCACTTGTTTTGAAGATTTGGGGTTCTTTAGTTTACTATTGGCATCCATTTTGTCTGCCAGCAACTGTTGATCAAGTGAACCCCAGTTCACTCCGATTCTCACCGGCTTATCGTATTTGATAGCCTGTTCCACAATCGTGCAGAAATTTTCATCGCGGGTTTTGGTACCGGTATTTCCGGGATTGATTCTAAACTTGGAAAGGGCTTTAGCCGTTTCCGGGTAGTCAACCAGTAATTTGTGCCCGTTGTAATGGAAATCACCCACGATTGGAACAGTCTCATTCTCCTGCAACAATCTTTCCTTTATTTGGGGCACAGCTTTGGCCGCCTCATCATTATTTACGGTGATCCTGACAATCTCCGAACCAGCTTTATGCAAATATTTGATTTGCTCAACCGTCGAATCCACATCGGCGGTATCAGTATTCGTCATAGATTGAACTACTATCGGTGCCCCGCCACCAACCGCCACGTTGCCTACCATTACCTGTATTGATTCGCGTCGTTTTATCTGAGACATAATAAAAGTTAGATTTCCGGATTAGAACCTACGTGTACAAACGTCAGGAATAAAGAAAATCATTCAAATGGGGATCAATTTTTTTTACTCAATTCGAAGAGCTTTCTCTTTTCTTCTTTCGTAAGCCCATCATACCCTTTTTGGGAAATTTTCTCGAGGATCTCATCCAATTCAGACTGGTCACTTTCGTCAATTATTTCCACATCAGAAACAGAATACATATTGCTATTCCGGGTTTGGGTTTTTTGTTTTTGATATACTCCTTTTAATCGATACCAAAATTGTTCGAATGGCAATATCCAACGGCTTAATTCATAGCCTTTATTTTGGGCCTTCATCAACATATAGCCAATAGCGGCACCTCCCAAATGAACAACATGGGCCACTCCATCGCCGCCGTTAAGCAATAGTAGGTTTAATGCAATAAGGCCTGCAACAACATAACGGGCTTCTATAGGAGGCAATAGGAAAAGCATTATAGGCATCGTGGGATAGAGCATTGCAAAAGCAACCATAATCCCAAAAACAGCTCCGGAAGCACCAATTACATAATTAATACCGAGAAACTGTGCGAACAAAACATCCAATAAGGCTCCACCGATACCTGCTCCCATATAAATGACAGTAAAGGTTCTCGGACCCAGAGTCTGCTCTACCGCTCGCCCCATCCACCAAAGCCAAAGCATATTAAACAGGATATGAAAAACCCCGCCATGCAAAAACATATAAGTCACCATCCGCCACGGTTGAAACAAGGCGGTGTACCACTCGGGATAAAAAGCAAAAGCTCGTACTAGTGCGCTGCTATAAGCTGGACTAAGGATCCCCAGAAATGCCTGAAATATAAAAACGGCCACATTCAACGTAATGATAGCACGAATCGCAACCGGCAATCCTAAATAGCCGCTTTTTATTGAATCTCTGAAGCTATCGTTATACATAAATCAAAAAAACAGGAATTAACTTTACACACTACTAAATTTATAAAATTTTTTACTGTTAGTAGTAAGAATCTTCGCTTTTTAATCCCCAATATTTTATCAGGATAAAACCTACAAGCATACCACCTAAATGAGCAAAGTGGGCAACACCTGAATTCGTGCGGCTAATACCGCTAAATAGCTCAATAGCACCGAAAATAGCTACAAAATATTTGGCTTTGATAGGTATTGGCGGAAAAATAAACATAATGATGCGATTTGGAAACATCATGCCAAATGCCAAAAGAATCCCGTAAACAGCTCCAGAAGCGCCGAGCGTCGGAGCACTTGCTCCTATAAGCATGTGCAAAGCGGCAGCCCCAATGCCGGTTAAAAAATAATAGATCGTAAATCTTCGGGTTCCCCAAAAATTTTCTATGGATTGCCCGAACATCCAAAGCGCAAAGAGATTAAAGAAAATGTGCGCAAAACCGGCGTGCATAAACATATAAGTGACCACTTGCCAAATATGGAAATAGCCGCTGCCTACCGGGTATAACGGACCATAATGTTGCAATATAGGTCCTATCCTGGGAGTAAATGTTGCAACAAAAACCAGCACATTAACGATCAGCAGGTGTTTGACCGCCGGCGGGAAAATCGAAAATTGAGTATTGGGACTGTAATTCGATGATTGATAATTCAAGAATATTAGCTATTAATTTTCATTTTTCTTTTCTGAAGGAATATACGGTTCCTGCGGATGAATTCTAATACACGAAACGTACAGGCTTAATAATTGTTTCAAGAAACGAGATTAGGATTTTTAATTTCAGGCTTCCGTTGTAACATATATCTTTGAATTCTATGGAAACAATTGATCCCACTTAATGTAACACCCGGTATGCCCTGGCCTGGAAAAACAGTGTCACCACACAGAAATAGGCCGACAAAAGGTGTTTGGGTAGGTGTCCAGTCCAACAATGAACGTTCCATACTTTGCGGAATACCCCCAACCCGACCTTTCCGGCGATATACCCAGTTTTGCCAGGTTAAAGGAGTAGCAGCAAATCTTTTTACGATCTCCGATTCTTTAAATCCCGGCAACTTTTCTTCCAGTTGCCGAGTAACAAAAGATGTCAATAATTGTTTCCGACTTTTGTAATCTTCTTCATTATCAATAAACCATCCTCCCGGTTGGGTATGCATGGATATGTTTAACACACGATGCCCCTTTTTTGCTCTTTTAACGTCATCGGGATGAGATAAAGATACAAATATCGAATTTGATCCGGTCAAATCATCGCCGGGTCGATCAAAATGCAACTGGTGATGCAGAGGCAGTGCATCAGGATAACAGTCATTGGTGACCATACCTATTGTAAAAGCGCCCCATGCCTGTTTATATTTCTGCGATTTCTGTACAAAATAACGACGAATGTTATTTATGGTTATCGACGGCATATTCCAAACCGGCACATTGGAAACTACAACGGGAGTCGTAAATGTTTCGGATGCCGTATTCACCGCATATCCCCCTTTTGTAACGGCAATGCACTCAACAGGCGATTTTGTTTTAATGGCACCCTCACGTGCAATAATAAAGTTGCCAATCTCCTCGACCATATTTATAAGTCCGCCGGGCACGTAAAAGTTAGAATAGTTCGTATAAGTCAGACCTGCTGCTCCGAACAAAAAAGGGGTATCTTTAGCTTTTGACTGGGCCGTAATCATAAGCTGCTCATTGACAAATTTCTCAAATTTCGGGCTATCCACCCTTAAATCCTGCATCACTCTTGCCACTGATTTTAATGCATATGGCAATATCCAGAAATCGAGTGCACTGTTATTTTTAATTAATTCCAAAAGGTCCTTAAAAGAGGCAGGAGGAAAAAAATTATTGTTCAGGGAAATCCTCCACACAGCGTCAGAAACAATAAAAGCCAACTCCCAAAATTTTTGCTGCCGTTTAATATCCCCAAAGACCCTACCGGCCTCATTAATCCATTGCTCCCGATCTTTATACCGTGTAATAATATGCCCATCCAAGTGTACCTGCATACTGGGCAGAAGTTCTTCACGGGGAATATGAATACCGGTCTGTTGTTCCAAGTATCGAAGCGGTTGATATTTATCAAAGCCAATAAGCGTTGTTGCCCCTGTTTCGAACCAATAACCCTGGCGGTAATAAGATGAACTGCAGCCTCCTAAAGCGTGTGCAGCTTCCAATACCAGCACCTTATAATTTTCATTAGCCAGCAGGGCTGCCGTGGTTAATCCACCCATGCCGCTTCCTACTACTATTATGTCATATGCATTGGCCGTGTCCATAATGAGCTAAAAACACGAATACAGGTATGGTAGGTTCCCTAAATTGCGAAATAAAAAAGGCGGCTCCTTTAAGAAGCCGCCCTTGCCCAGGCTTGATAAACTAGAACTATTTAACGAATAACATCTCGCGATAGATAGGTAACGGCCAGTAATCATCCGCCACATATCGTTCGAGGAAGTCAACAGAATCCCGGATCTTTGTCATTACAGGAATAACATTTTCCTTAACTTGTTCCGCGCTTTCCATTACCGTATCCCCGTTACATTTGAGTACCGCCTCGCGCAATTCTTCGAGCGCCTTGTTCAGTTCATTCAACCCATCGTTTACTTTGCGAAGCATCGCTTCTGACCCTTCATGATTAAACTTCATGCCTTCCATACGCTCAACATTCTCGGCCAATTCATTCATATAACGTACCGCGGCCGGATAGATCATGGTCTTTGCCATAGCTTCGGTCGTATCGGCCTCAATGTTAAGGGTAGTGAGATACTGTTCAGCCCAGATTTCTTGTCTTGAATGAATTTCTCTTTCATTCAAGACTTTGTGCTTTTCAAACAACTTGATGTTTTTCTCATCCGTCAATCTGGGTAAGGCATCCATTGTTGAAGGCAGATTAAGCAAGCCCCGCTTCTCTGCCTCCTTCTTCCAATCGTCAGAGTAACCATCCCCATTGAATATGATGTCCCTAGACTCAGAAAGAGTTTCTACCAACAAAGAGCCAAGTGCCTTTTCGAGCGACTCTCCATCATCAACCATACCCTCAAGCTTTGTACACATCTCATCAATGGCTTCAGCTATAATACTATTCAGCACTACGATAGGGAATGATATCGACTGGCTGGAGCCCACCGCGCGGAATTCAAATTTGTTTCCGGTAAATGCAAACGGCGAGGTCCGGTTTCTGTCTCCGGCATGTTTGGGCAATGAGGGTAAAACCGGTGAACCTAAACCAAGCAATCCTCCTTTCTTTGATTCCTTGGCCCCACCGTTTAACAGCTGATTGATAACATCTTCCAACTGCTCACCAATATATGCCGAAATAATAGCCGGAGGCGCCTCATTTGCTCCGAGCCTATGATCGTTACCGGCATGAGCGATAGAAATACGCAACAGATCCTGATTTTCGTAAACCCCTTTCAAAACTGCAGTGAAGAAAAAGAGAAACTGCATATTTTCATGTGGACTGTCGCCGGGTTCCAACAGGTTCATACCTTCGCTGGTACTCATTGACCAGTTCAAGTGTTTTCCACTTCCATTCAAACCATCGAAAGGCTTTTCATGTAAGATACATTCGAGGCCATATTTCCTGGCAATACGCTTAAGCGTTATCATCATTAACTGCTGATGATCCGCTGCGATATTACAAGTTTCAAAAATAGGAGCAATTTCATATTGGCTTGGGGCAACCTCATTGTGTCGAGTTTTAACCGGGATTCCCAACCTGTAAAGCTCCCGTTCAGCTTCAAGCATAAATGAAAGTACACGCTCCGGTATAGATCCAAAATAATGATCATCAAGCTCCTGTCCCCTTGGAGGTTTAGCACCAACCAATGTTCTTCCAGTAGTCATCAGGTCGGGACGGCGATAGAAAAATTCCTGATCGACAAGAAAATACTCCTGCTCACATCCAACGGTGGAAGAAACCCGTTTGGCATCAACATCAAATAACTTAAGGGCCCGTTTGGCCTGCTTGTCCAATGCTTCATTTGAACGTAATAACGGTGTTTTGTGGTCAAGTGCTTCGCCTGTCCAGGAAGCAAAAGCAGTTGGAATACAAAGGTACGAACCATTTTGGTTCTCCATAATAAAAGCCGGTGAAGTAGGATCCCATGCAGTATACCCGCGGGCCTCGAATGTTTGCCTTAATCCGCCACTCGGAAAACTGGATGCGTCGGGTTCACCTTGAATCAAGTCTTTTCCTGAAAACTCGGCAATTGCACCACCACCCTGATTGGGAGTAATAAAACTGTCATGTTTTTCGGCAGTAAGCCCCGTTAACGGTTGAAACCAGTGCGTGAAGTGAGTAGCACCTTTATCCATGGCCCAATCTTTCATAGCTACAGCCACAGCATCGGCTACTTCCGGGTTGAGTTCCACCCCCTCCAGAATCGTCTTTTCAAGATCCTTCCATATCACTTTGGGTAGCCGCTCTTTAAGATCCTCTTTTTGAAGCGTATTCTCGCCAAATATCTCGGTAACATTCATTGATTTGGTGGATTCCCCATTTGGCTTAGGCGACCAATTGCGTGCCGCAGCCAAAGTATCGTAACGTCTGATTGCTTTTGTCATCGAATTTAGCTGAAGGTTTGTTTAAAATTTAAATTGCTTTTAAAATAAAGCATTGTGCGTTTTTAACAAAAAAAAATTAATGAAATATTTATTAACATTTTATTTATAAAACCTTAATTAAGTTTAAAACTTATTTTTTTAGATAAAAAATTATTTATTCCGAATAATGACTAAAAAATTAACCGACAATTGGTTTATAACTTGTTTTTTTAAGCGTTGGATTTATTGCTATAATTGGTGCTGAACTTTTCCACAACCTTATGCCTTTAAAAATCCATATGAGTGAACCATCAAAACTAAAATTTTGGATTCAGGCTGCGCGCCCCCAAACACTTCCGGCTGCTTTTGTACCCGTCTGCGTCGGAGTTGCTCTGGCTATCCATGATCATCGCTTTGACCTGTTCCCCAGTTTGGTAGCTCTGCTTTGCGCTTTCCTCATTCAGATCGGGACTAACTTCGCCAATGATTATTTTGATTTTAAGAATGGTGCGGATACAGAAGATCGTATTGGATTTGAACGAGCGACCTCCAAGGGTTATATCTCGGCAAAAGGCATGCGAAATGCTACTGTACTTACAATGGGGTTGGCCTTTGTTTTGGGCTTATATCTTGTATGGCATGCGGGGTGGGTAATTTTTTGGATTGGAGTGCTTTCACTCATTTGTGGAATTCTTTATACCGGCGGGCCATTTCCTCTGGGATATAATGGGCTGGGCGATTTATTTGTTTTTATCTTTTTTGGCATAGTTGCAGTAATGGGTACTTACTATGTTAATGCTTTGCAATGGAGCACTGCCTCCTTCTGGGCTTCGCTTGCAGTAGGGGCTCTCTCCACGAATATACTGGTTGTGAATAACCTCCGTGATATCGAACAGGATGGTCCTGCCGGGAAAAATACACTGGGGGTATTATTCGGTGAAAATGTTTTGCGATGGGAATACCTTTTAATGCTTATTATTGCGTTGGCTATTCCGCCTCATTTTTATTTTCGGCTAAGCTATAGCTTGCTAATTTTTGTGCCCTACCTCACGATACCGATTGCCGGAATTTTAGTACGCAAAATCTGGATCGAAGATAATAAAAGAAAGTTAAACAAGGCACTGAAACAAACGGCTCTCTTTATGACCCTTTTTGGAATATTATTCAGTTTTGGCATAGTTGTTGATCTGTTATGAAGCTTCATGCCTATAGATATCGGCTCCCCTTTGCTAACCCATTGGTAACCAGCAAAACTGCGTTTAGATATCGAGAAGGATTATTCCTTGAGGCTGTAACAGGCAAGTTAAACTTTTTTGCTGAAGCAGCCCCCCTGCCCGGTTATTCGGTGGAATCCATTGAAGAAGTTGTGCAATTAGTGCACAACACTAAAAGAGAGATTGTTGCAGCCTTGGCAACGGTAGACCCGATAGCCTCACTGGAACGCCTTTATAATGAAAAACTAAAAACAACTGTATCATTGCAGTTTGCCCTTGATACCCTGGCCTATCAAATTGAAGCCACACAAAGTAGTACACCTTTACAAAAATATTTGTTTCATGATGCCCAGGCACAAATTCCCGCCAATACGATCGTTTCGCTCCAAAAATCAAACTTTTTACAGGAAATAGAAAATAAAACTGAAGAGGGGTTTAATACGTTAAAATTTAAAGTCGGAATCGAATTTGAACAAGAATTCAAGCGGCTCCGAACGATACGATCAAAATTTCCCGATTTAGTTATTAGGGTCGACGCAAACCAAGCTTGGTCTTTAGCTGAAGCCATGAGAAACTGTGAAAAACTAGCCGATATACATGCCGAATATTGTGAAGAACCTGTAATCGAGGCTACTCCAAAGAATTTTGAAGTTTTGTCACAGCATTGCAACCTTCCACTGGCTATAGATGAATCGGTGTTAAAAACAGATTTTTGGCCTAACTTGCTACCCTTTAGTTCCTATATCATTCTAAAGCCTATGCTTTTAGGCAGTTTTAAAAGAATTTTTGAAACAAAACGTCTGGCCGATACTCATGAAAATAAGACGGTTATAACAACAAGTCTCGAAAGTGGCATCGGCCGGGCTATGACGACAATTCTGGCTTCAGGAATAGGGGCACCTGCAACAGCCCATGGTTTAGCAACCGGATCTTTGCTGGGGCGCGATGTTCATTCTAAATCCATTTATTTTAACCAAGGGGTTTATCAATTGAATAATCAGCTGCGTTCGCTGGGAATCAATCGGCAAAAACTAGAAGAAGTTTCCACCAATATATTCTAGGGTTTGAGGAAAATACACCAAATACCAACGTTCGATACGCCTAAACCGGACAACCTTTTTTTGGGGTCCAGCTTCGGACTGCATACTTATGAAGATCTTCGGCAATTTCAACGATTTTTTCTGCAATATCTATTCGATTTTGATCATGACTTTGACAAAGCTGTAGGATTTCTTGCTGAATCTTCGGATACCCTGGTTTTTGCCATCGCCGCCTGCTGGAACCTTGGAATCCCCTTCGTCACTTATAATCCCAAAGCACCGGTTGAAGATTTAAAAAAGCAAATAAGCGAGTTTGAGCCGGGCCTTATTTTTACTGAAAAAAGGTTTCTTCCCTTGCTGGAATATGATATGGCCATTGAAATTAAGGAGTTGGATTTACCCCGTTCTTTAACAATGGATGTAGAGTTGGGATATGCAGCAAAAACTTACAAACCGGACACAAGCCCGGATCAAATATTTGGATATTTCTATACCTCGGGTACTTCCGGCACTCCGAAAATTGTCCCCTTAAAACGTCGCCAGATGCTTTTTGCTGCTCAAGCTTCAGCAGAAAATTTCAGGCCTCGTGCGAACCATTTTTGGCTTTTATGCATGCCCTTAAACCATATTGGGGGCATTTCTTTGATTTTGCGTTCCATACTCTATGGTTCAGCCATCTTCAGGATGAAAAGCTTTCATACTAAAATGATTATAACCTTTTTATCTGAAAATAAATTATTCCAGGCTGCATCATTTGTCCCAACGATGCTGAAAAGATTAATGGACAAACCGGGCTTTAGCGTTCATAATAACTTTAAAGCCATATTGCTTGGCGGCGGACCTATTTATGCTGAGTTGGTCCAACAGGCCAATACCAGGGGCATACCATTAGTACCCAGTTATGGCATGACGGAAACTTGTGCTCAGATAGCAGCTAACCCCATATTAAAACCAAGCGGTACTTACGCTCCTATGAAAAGCGTTGGCCAGTTATTTTCTCCCAATGAAATAGAAATCCGGGATGAGAAAAACCGACCGCTGGGGATCAATAATTCCGGAGAAATATGGTTAAAAGGTCCCCAGGTTTTCGATGGATATTTGAATGAAAACAAATCGGATGGTATCGATAAGGAAGGCTGGTTTAAGACAGGGGATTATGGTCATTTGAATGCAAATAACCAGTTATTCATCGAATCAAGGCGCTCTGATCTTATCATTACGGGAGGCGAAAACGTATCGCCTTTCGAAATTGAGTCTGAATTGGAAAAAATTCCCCCTATAACCGAGGCCGCCGTCATCGGTCTACCCGATGAAGAATGGGGCCAGAAGGTCGTGGCTGTTGTCGTTGCTAAAACTCAACAATCGATAAATTCCGATAAGATCCAGACAGAGCTAAAAAAATATTTGACTGGGTATAAAATTCCCAAAAAGATCATTCAAACTGATTCCCTCCCGCGAACTCACACTGGAAAAATTATACGCTCTGAACTGGTGAAATTGTTTGAGAAATGAAATTGACCTAAACCGGTACCATTCTGTCAATCAATATGGGCCAGGCCTTTAGCACCGATATCCGAACGGTAATACATGTTTTCAAAAGATATTTTCTTCACTTCGCTATAAGTATTTCTAATAGCTTCCTGTAATGTATCACCGCCCCCAACAACATTAAGCACTCTCCCTCCGTCAGTAATTAATTTTTCTTTCAGGATTTTAGTGCCTGCATGAAAAACAAGGGTATTTTCAGAAATATCATCAAGACCGCTAATTTCTTTCCCCTTTTCATAATCGAGGGGATAACCTTCCGACGCTAATACTACACAGCACCGGTATTTGTTGTCAACCTTCACTTCTTTCTCTCCCAGCTTTTCATTGGCTGCGGCATCCAGCAAATCGAGCAAGTCGGATTCCAAAGAAGGAAGTATAGCTTGGCATTCCGGATCCCCAAAACGACAATTGAACTCAACAACTTTAGGTCCATCTTGTGTAATCATCAAGCCGCAATACAGAATCCCCTTATAGGGATTTCCGTCCAATAACATGGCCGAGATAGTAGGCAAGACAATTTCTTTCTCCACGATCTGAAGAGTTCGTTCATCAATGACCGGAGCCGGACAATATGCCCCCATCCCACCGGTGTTTAAACCGGTATCTCCTTCACCAATCCGTTTATGATCCTGCGCGTAGTGAATGACCCTTGCTGTTGTCCCGTCAGAGATTACAAATACCGAGGCTTCCTCCCCTCTCATAAACTCCTCGACAACAAGTGTTTGAGCTGCATCCCAAAACCTATCGTCCTTTTTTAGCTCGTCCAGTCTTTTTTTTACCTCTTCCAGGCTCTCGCATATAAAAACTCCTTTACCTCCTGCCAAACCATCGGCCTTAAGAACCACCGGAAATTCATCTTTCTGTTTAATCATTTGAAGAGCTTCATCGAATTCATCCCTTCTAAAAGATTCGAAATCAGCTGTGGGAATGCGATTTTTTTTCATAAACTCGTTGGCAAATTTCTTGCTTCCTTCCAGCTTGGCTGCCACTTTGGATGGGCCAAAAACAGAGTGTCCCTTCTCCTCTAAAAAATCAGCAATACCCTCAACCAATGGCTTTTCTGGCCCAACAACTGTCAAATCGATTCCATTTTCTTCAATAAATTTAAGAATCAGATCAAAATCGCCAAGCGGCAGATCGACATTGGTTCCAACCTGGGCTGTGCCCGGATTGCCGGGAGCTATAAATAGCTGTTCTAATTTCGGTGATTTGGCAATGCTCCAGGCCATTGCATGTTCACGTCCGCCGCTTCCCAATAACAATACATTCATAAATTATGGAGTAAATTTACTCAACACTAAATAAGTTAGAAATTTATACTACAAAAAGGTGCTTTGTTTAATTAAAACTACCAGATTAAGGGTTAATAGACTTTATTTTCAGACAGTTCTTTGGCAATCCCAATGATCTCTGTAAAGCTCTCGGCCTTTAATGAAGCTCCACCAATTAGCCCTCCATCCACATCAGGCTGATCCAACAGTTCTTTAGCATTATAAGGCTTCATGCTCCCCCCATAAAGAATGCGAATCCGGTTTGCCATCTTCTTATCATAAAGATCCGACAAAACAGAACGAATCATCTTGTGCATTTTTTGTGCTTGGTCGGGCGTAGCAGTTTCTCCAGTCCCAATAGCCCAAATTGGTTCATATGCGATAACAATTTTCTCGGCATCATCTTTTTCGACTCTGATGAGTGCTGCTTCAACCTGCTTTCGTACCCGTAGCTGATGTTCACCTACTTTACGTTCTTCAAGGGACTCTCCAACACAGATAATCGGTTTCAAATTATCGTCCAGCGCTTTGATAACTTTTGCATTAACAGTCTTATCTGTCTCTCCAAAATACTGTCGTCTTTCGGAATGACCCAAAATAACATATTCACAGTTGACCTCTCGTAACATCCGGGTACTTACTTCACCGGTATAAGCCCCATTATCTTCATAGTGCATATTTTGCGCACCCAGGGCCATTCCTTTCATATCCCGTAATTCAATTGATGCCGTTGTCAGTGAAATCATGGGGGGGCAAACGAGACCATCCACAGACTCAGGGAACGAGTTACATTTGTCTTGAATACCTTGTAGCAGCGTGGCTGTTTCTTTGGGGCCACAGTTCATTTTCCAGTTTCCGGCAATTAAAAATCGTCTCATGACGCTGGTTCTTTATCTTGTTTAATGATTGTTTGGATTCCTTGGATTACATCCTGGTATTCTTTGCCCACATACTTTCGTACAATATTTCCCTTTTTATCAATCAGGAAGCGGGTAGGAATCAGATGGATATTAAACTTGTCCAGTAACTTCTTACGATCAAACGCTTTTGCATCCGCAACAGGCCATGGCTTTACCCGCTCATCGAAAAAAGCATTAATGGTTACCTGGCTCCTGTCAAGTGGAATCGTTATGACCTGCAAACCGTAATTTTTATAAAGGCTGTGAATTACAACCGTCCGGTCAAATTGCTCTTGATAGAGAGGATTCGAAAGCATAGTAATTTCCAAAATATAGGGCGTACCCATCAAAGAATCGCGGCTGATCGTTTCCCCATTATCCGTAAACTCAAAATCAGGAATTGCATCACCGGGTGACAGATAATTAAGATCATAACTGATCGATTCAGCCCATTTTTCAGCCGTTTTATTATCAGGAAATTGTTCTTTGAAGGTTTTTAATTTCTCTTTGGCCGCATCTACACGAGCACTATCATACAACAATTTGATGTGTTCCATATCTATTCGCATTTTTTTATCCGGATCTTCGGTAATATTTGCGAGTGTATCCAGATACGACAGCGCCGGAGATAACCCACGGGTACTAGCAATATAATTTTTCCCATAAGTGGCTCCCAAATCACTAAGCTGGTCATTATTTTGAATTTTACGGATGCGGCCCATCATCAACTTATTATTCCATCCCTGTAACAGCTGGATGGAGCGTCGTGCCGCTAATTCGGAAGCAATTGTTCCATCTTTTTCATTGTGCACTTCCCAGAACAAATCACTGATTTTTTTAAGCTCATGCTGAAGGCTGTCTCCTTTCAATCGACCGGCATTTGCAAACTGGGCAACCCGTTGAAAAGTTCTGTCTACCCTTTGATAGACTTGCATAGCATCATGTTCACGCGAGGATATTGAAATCGTCTGTTCGATATCAGGCAATTGACCAGTAATTTTTAACGTATCATTATCGGCCAACAGCACTCCCACTCTTCCAAGGTTCTTGTCATGGCGACTAACGATTAACGGATATTGCCCCTTGCTATCAAAAAAGGCTCTACCCGAAAAACTGCCTGATGAATCCGTAGTTGCATTAAAAAGGGTATCAGCATCGGCGTTCGATGAATCCTTTTTTATAATCGTCAATTCAATACCCGAAAAATTATGGGTCGCGTCGACCGAATCGGCAACTGTTACTTGTCCCTCTATTCGTGCTGCTTTGCGATTCATCTGCGATGAACACCCCAAAAAAGCGGCAGCAATTAAAACTACAATAAGAAATTGATTTCTTTTCATATACATTCAGATAGAATAGGTTAAGTATAACGCACCGGAAATCAGTCTTCCAGTCGCTCGCTGATCAATTCTCTAACCATATTAGGATTCGCCTTTCCTTGAGAACGCTGCATAACCTGGCCGATAAAGAAGCCGATCAACCCTTTCTTACCGTCTTTATATCTTTGAACCTCATCGGGGTGGCTGTTTATGACATCATCGACGATGGGTTCAATAAATCCGGTATCTGAAACCTGAATAAGGTTCATCTCTTTAGCCAACGCTTCCGCATTTTTTTCTTCCTCAAGCATCGCGTCATAAATATCCGTCATGGCCGAGGAGTTAATTTTATCATCCTCACGGAGTTTAACAAGTCCCGCCAAACGTTCCTCTGCAACAGGAAACTCTCGAATACTTATACTTCGATCGTTCAGCGTGCGTAGAACTTCCGTTAACACGATGTTCGATACGGATTTAGGACTCTTGATATATGACAATACATTTTCATAATAATCCGCCAGGTAACGATCTTCGGTAAGGGTTTCTGCATTATCCTTGCTTAAACCATAATCTTCCATAAAACGCTGCTTTCGGACATCAGGCATTTCGGGGAGCTCTTCACGTATTTCTTCGAGCATTTCGTCCGTAACGACAACGGGCGGGATATCAGGTTCTGGAAAATAGCGATAGTCATGTGCCTCCTCTTTCGATCGCATCTGACGCGTCTCCATCTTGTTCGCATCCCACAACATTGTCTGCTGTACTACTTCACCGCCATTTTCAATAAGCTCGATTTGACGTTCAATTTCAAAAGCAATCGCCCTTTCTACATTACGAAACGAATTCATATTCTTGAGCTCTGTCCGGGTCCCAAACTCTTTTTGTCCCCTTGGGCGAACGGATACATTAGCATCGCAGCGAAGACTACCTTCTTCCATGTTCCCGTCACAAATCTCAAGATACTGCACAATCTGTTTGATGCGTTTTAAGTATTCATAAGCTTCTTGGGGACTACGCATATCCGGTTCTGAAACAATCTCGATAAGCGGCACGCCGGCCCTGTTCAAATCAATGAGCGTATGGTAAGGGTCCTGGTCATGAATAGATTTGCCCGCATCTTCTTCCATGTGAATACGGGTAATACCAATATTTTTTTCATCTCCGTTTACTGTTACGGTAATCTTCCCATCATGGCAGATAGGTGTTTCATATTGAGAAATCTGGTATCCTTTGGGCAGATCGGGATAAAAATAATTTTTACGGGCGAAAATTGATTTTCGGGCAATACTACAATCCGTCGCCAATCCCATTTTTATGATGTATCGCACCAAATTTTCATTTAACACCGGCAATGTACCCGGGTGTCCCAGGCAAAGAGGGGTCACCTGGGTATTGGGAGACCCACCGAATTCGGTTGAAACGGGGGCAAAGGCTTTGCTTTCAGTTAAAAGCTGGGCATGGACTTCAAGACCGATAACGGCCTCATAATTTTCATTTACCGAACTGCTCATGGACAATCATTTATTACCATTTTATTTTGATGGCGAAAGATATTAAACGTCTGGGACTTTTATTAGTAATTTGTCAAAATTTAAGGACAAGCCATGTTTATCCGAAATAAACATTCAAACTGGATTTAGAAATAACAGAATACTAGCAAAAAAGTTTGTACTGTCATGGAAAAAGAATTACATGTATTTGAGGAAGGGGCTTATCTTTTTTGGGGATTACTTATTCTTGTTTGTACAGCTGCAGGTACCTATCTGCTGAGCGGATCATTTG
>JASFMR010000009.1:0-55843 GCA_050117475.1 Balneolaceae bacterium
ATCAACCAGGCATTCATATAACGTCTGATAGGCCGCCGTCTTGTCCAGGCTTTTTCCTTCTTTCCAGAACCGGCGTCGATTTCGTCGTACATACCAGTTACTGAGTTCTTCAACGAAATTTTCAACAGCGCGGGCCGCTTTGGTCGGCTCAAATTCATCCAAATATTCGTCAACAAGCTTAACCGTGGTATTGAGGCGCGAAATAACCCATCGATCCATCTCTAGCCGGTCGCTTACCGGGATAGGTGTTCCTGAATACGTAAAGCCGTCAATATTGGCATACATCGCAAAGAAGGAATAGGTATTTACAATCGTATTGAAAAATTTGCGCTGGGTTTCCTGCAGTCCGTCTTCGCTGAACTTCAGGTTTTCCCAGGGTGATGAGTTGCTCATCATATACCAACGCACGGTATCGGCGCCATATTCCTGTATAACCTCAAACGGTTCAACGGCATTTCCCTTGGATTTACTCATTTTATTACCGTTCTCGTCAAGCACAAGGCCGTTGGAAACGACATTTTTATAGGCGGGCTGATCAAAAAGCATAGTACCCAGTGCATGCAGGGTATAAAACCATCCGCGTGTTTGATCTACCCCCTCCGCAATAAAATCGGCCGGGAAGTTCTTCTTAAACTTGTCCTTGTTTTCAAATGGATAATGCCACTGTGCAAATGGCATCGAGCCGGAATCAAACCAGACATCCATTAAATCGGGAATGCGCCGCATTGTTCCGCCATCGGGACCTTTCCACGTGATTTCATCAATGTATGGCCGGTGCAGATCGATCTCTTCATCGTCCGGCAAACCAGCCTTCTTCTTCAGTTCCTCGATACTGCCCACTACCTCTATGTGATCGGGATTTTTATCGCTCACCCAAAGCGGGATGGGAGATCCCCAGTAACGCTGCCGGGATATCGCCCAGTCGACATTGTTTTCCAGCCAGGTCCCAAATCGCCCACTGCCGGTGCTTGGCGGTTTCCAGTTAATCTTTTTATTGAAACTTACCATCTTGTCTTTAACGTCGGTCGTTCTAATAAACCACGACTCAACGGGATACGACATCAAAGGCGTTCCTTTGCGCCAATCGAAGGGATAATTGTGCACATAGGTCTCGTGCTTGTACATCAGGTATTTATCCTTGATAGCGCGGGCAATCTCTTTATCTGCGTCTTTAAACCATTGCCCTTCAAAATCGGGTACCTGTTCGGTAAACTTCCCTTCCAGGTCGATGGGATTAAACATCGGGATGCCGGCCTTTTGGCAAGTCTCGTAGTCATCGGCACCAAAAGCCGGTGCGGTATGTACTACGCCGGTTCCTTCGTCGGTGGTTACATAATCAGCAGCAACTACACGCCAGGCGTCGTTTTTATCATACTTTTGCAAAGCATATTCAAATACGGGATCGTACGTCCACCCGAGAAGATCTTCGCCCTTGTATTCCTCTACAATTTTATACTCGTGGTCAATGACTTCATCAATACAGTTTTTGGCCAAAATATAATATTCGGTACGGTCCCCTTCAGAAATCTCAATCTTGGCATAATCCAAATGGGGATTTACGGCCAGCGCCATATTTGAGACGATCGTCCAGGGAGTCGTTGTCCAAGCCAGAAAGTATACATCCTCAGACATCTCAACCTTGAACTTCACAAAAATGGACGGATCCTGAACTTCTTCATAGCCCAGGCTTACTTCATGAGAGGACAAAACTGTTCCACTGCCCGGTGAGTACCACTGGATCTTATACCCCTTATAGACCAGTCCTTTTTGGTACAGCGTCTTGAACGCCCACCAAACGGATTCTATATAGTCATTTTCAAAAGTTACATAAGGGTCATCCAGGTCCACCCAATAAGCCATACGTGTAGTGAGCTTGTCCCAGAGATCTTTGTATTTGAGCACACTTTTTCTGCAGTGTTTATTATACTCGGCTACACCGTACTCTTCGACCTGCTCACGGCCTTCAAGCCCCAATTCTTTTTCAACTTCAATCTCTACGGGCAATCCGTGGGTATCCCACCCTGCCTTCCGTTCGACCCTGAATCCCTTCAAGGTTTTGTAACGACAGAACATATCCTTAACCGTACGGGCCATCACGTGATGGATACCGGGCTTGCCATTAGCAGTCGGCGGCCCTTCATAAAATGTAAAGGGAATGCCCTCTTCTCGTGTGGAGATACTTTTTTCAAAAATATCGTGTTTCTCCCACCACTTGAGGGTTTCGACTTCTAATTTCGAAAAATTTAATTGTCTAACTTCGTCAAACTGTTTACTCATACAGGCCGTTGTACCTTCTCATTTGGCTTTTATAAAGCTACTAATATATGATTTTTTGCAATTTTACAGTAGCCAAAACTTCGTACATAATTATCAGTGAGCCCACAAAGATACAAGTATTAGCTCACCAATTCACATAATATGATGAATTTACATTGTTAGCGAGCTATTAAAAGGAATGCCGAAACAACTTGCAAATTAGAATTGCTCCCTCTCAGCTACGCTTTACTGTTGCGTGTCATTATTTTATCCTTAGCAAAGTTAATAAATATATTTACACAATTTTTGAGAAATTAGCACTATGGAATTAAATATCTCCCCACTTATCAGTGAGGAAAACCACTACAAAATTTGCTTTGTCTGCCTTGGAAATATCTGTCGAAGTCCAACTGCGGAAGGGATCCTCCAGCATTTGGTAAATGAACGTGGTTTACAGCCCTATTTTGAAATAGATTCAGCCGGTACTTCGGCCTATCACATCGGGGAACCTGCCAACAGTAAGAGTCAGCGCACGGCTAACAGTCACGGTATCAAACTCCATTCCAGGGCGCGCCAGTTCAACAAGGCCGACCTGGACTATTATGACCTGGTTCTGGCTATGGACAGGGAAAACCTGAACAATATCAAGCAAATGGCCTCCGGGCATCACGAAGACAAGATCGGCCTGATGAGGGATTTTGATCCCCGGCCGGGTGACGGGCAAGTGCCGGATCCGTATTATGGTGGTGCGGAAGGGTTTGAAAATGTCTTTCAGATTATCAGTCGAAGCTGTGAACACCTTCTTGACGAACTTGAATCATATATCAAAGATGAATAATGATTCCGAACACTATCAAACACCAGGTTGAAAAAGCCTTAGGCAAAGTTATTGACTCGGATCGGACTGTGTCGGGCGGAAGTATTAATCAGGCGGCTAAGATTATATTTTCGGATGGACAAGAATGCTTCCTGAAATGGAATTCCAATGCGGATCCCGATATGTTCGCTAAAGAAGAACGGGGGTTAAAAATCCTTGAATCGGCAGACACTCCTTTGCGGGTTCCCTCGGTTTTTGCAACGGGGAAAACCAAGGATGGTACCGGATTCCTGGTCCAGGAATTTATTTCTGAGGGTCGATCTCAGCCCAATTCGGCCGATGCTTTCGGAAAAGCATTGGCTGAATTGCACCGGCATCATGAAAAGAAATTCGGCCTCAACCACAACAATTATATTGGGCGACTGCCCCAATCGAACCGCTGGCACAACGCTTGGGTAGAATTCTTCATTGAAGAACGCATGAAGCCTCAGCTAAAAATAGCTACCGACGCCCGAAAATTGAATCCTGCAACGGTTTCCCGGTTTGAATCCATGTACAAAGAACTACCTGCTATTTTCCCCGATGAGCCCCCAAGCCTGCTCCACGGTGATCTCTGGGGAGGCAATTATTTTTTTGATGAAAAGGGGAAAGCTACGATCTATGATCCGGCTGTCTATTACGGACACCGAGAGATCGAATTGGCTTTTACTCACCTGTTCGGCGGATTTTCGGGCAGATTTTATCATGCTTATGAGGCTGTATATCCGCTGAAGCCGGGTTTTTCGCAACGTAAGGACATCTATAATCTTTATCCCCTTTTGGTGCATACCAATTTATTCGGCGGCAGCTACGCCCGCCAGGTTGAGGGAATTGTGAACCGATTTTGAAGAACGAGCGTAGCCCCGGTCAACTTGACCGGTTAAAAAGTGATTAAATCCAACCAGACTAAAAAATATTTCGGTCGAAAAAGTGGTAACTTTATTTAAATTCGAAAAAAGCTAATATTGAAGACACACTGTCATAACTACGTTTCGCAGCTATACAAAAAGCCGGATTGAATCCTTCTCAAAAATTCATCAATGACTGATCAAAAACGTATCATTAGCCTGGTCCCCAGTTTGACCGAATTGCTTTTCGCTTTGGGACTGGAAGCACAACTCGTTGGGAGAACCAGGTTTTGCGTTCATCCCAAGGGAAAAGTGGAGGAAATACCCATTGTAGGCGGTACCAAAAATCCAAGGCTTGACAAGATTCGGGATGCCAACCCCGATTATATCATCGCCAACAAAGAAGAGAACCGACCGGAAGATATCAAAGACTTAATGGCCGAATGCAAAGTGAATGTTACTGATATCGCGACCATTGAAGACGCTCTGATCACCATCCATGAACTTGGTCGCGACCTGGGAGTGACCGAGAAAGCCGACCGGCTTATCAGCCAAATCCAGGAACCGCTTGAAGCTCGCCCCGATGAGCCCGAGCTGAGAACTGCTTACCTGATCTGGAGGGATCCGTGGATGACGGTAGGCAAGGATACCTATATCCATGATGTTATGAAGCACTGGAACCTGGTTAACGTTTTCGGCGGTCAGACACGTTACCCGAAATTTGAGCTCCCCGAGCTAAAGTCCTATAATCCCGATTTGGTGCTATTGAGTAGCGAACCCTATCCTTTTGGAGAAAAGCACGTCGATCAAGTAGAAAAAATATGTCCCGCCGCCAGGATACTTCTTGTGGAAGGCGAATGGTTCAGCTGGTACGGGGCGCGCATGAAAGAAGCATTTAAGCAATTGAATATCTGGCGAAAGGCTATCGGTTAACAACGAATCATCGTATGTTGTACTATCAGCACAGACTTTACCGTTAAAAAATATGAAAAACATCGTTTTACATACCATCGGACTGGCTTTAATCAGCGGTCTTATGCTATTGGGAACGCATACCATTGCTTGCGCCCAAGATAAGGATACCCTGAGCCCCGACGAACTTATTAAAGCTCAATCCGCATATATCGACGGCCTTGCAGAATTTGAAAATGAAAATTATGAAAAAGCCCTCGGCTTCTTGAAAAAAGCCTATGTAAAACTGCCGAATCAACCGGGCATCAATTATGCTTTGGCAGATACCTATTTGCAAATCAACGATCTAACAAATGCGGAGTATTTTGGAAGGCAGGCCGTAGAACTGGATCCCAAGAATAAATGGTATCACCTGAAACTGGTGGATATTTACCAGGCTTCAGGAAAAAATAGCGCTATTATTCGACAACTGAATACAGCCCTGTCGTATGATCCGAGGGATACAGATCTCCTCTATGAACTTGCCCGGGCTTATACACTGGAAGACAGCTTATTAAAAGCAAACGATATGTATGACAAGATCCTGCACCTGGAGGGATCAAATATCAATATCCACTTACAGAAACTGCATAATTTCAGTGAACTGCACATGCAGGATTCTGCCATTGTTGAATTGGAAGCCATTCGGGAACTCGACCCCGACAACTTATCGACCTTGCGGCTGCTCAGTAATTATTACCTGGATATGGACCGCCTGGACGAAGCTAAAGCAGTACTTGAAAACGCCCTGCAAATAAACTCAAAGGATGCCAAGACCCTGACCATGCTGTCAGACATATACATTAAAGAAGAAAAATGGGATAGCCTGGGGGTTATCCTTGGAGGCATCGTAACCGATTCTACCGTTTCATCCCACAACAAAATTGAAATTGCGCAGTACCTCTATTCAAAATACAATGACGACCCGGACAATGCCGAACTTCGTGGAACGGTCGGTAACCTTCTGCAAAAGCTCATGAAGGCCGAGTCTCAAAATCCGAACATCCAGGCGCTGGCTGCTGATTTTTTTTCCGGCACCAATCAAAATGCACTGGCTCTTGATGCCTTAAAAAGAACAAATGAACTAATGCCCACAAACGATTCAGCCTGGCGGCAACGACTCCAGCTGTTGCTCATTGTTGGCAGAATAGAAGAGGCCATTTCGGTCGGCCGGGAAGCCGCACAGAAAGTACCGCAAGATCCCATCATCCTGTACTTCCTGGGAAGTGCCTATCTCTCTCACAATGACTATTCAATGGCACTAAAACAATTTGAAGAGGCTTCGACCCTACCGGCTCGCCCCCCCCTCAAAGCCAGTATCTATGCCGGCCTTGGCAGTGCCCATGCTTCACTAAAAAACTGGGACCAGGCTTTCGACAGCTATGAACAATCTCTTCAGTTTACTCCCGATAATCCGGGTGTGTTAAATAATTACGCATATTATCTGTCGTTGCAAAAGAAAAATCTCAAAAAGGCTGAAACGATGGCTCTCCGCGCCGTCAAACTCGACCCCAAGAATGCCTCGTACCTTGATACGTTGGGATGGGTATATTATCAAATGGGAAAATTTAAGGAGGCTCAAGAATATATTCAGCAATCACTTGATACCGGCAAGGCCAGTGCGGAAGTCATGGAACATATGGGCGACATAATGGATAAATTGAATAACACAGAAAAAGCCAAATACTGGTGGCGGAAGGCCTTGCAAAAAGATTCTACACGTACCTATCTCAAAGAAAAAGTTTCAAAATAAGGTGAAAAACAAACAACAAATCCGGGTTTTACTCTTATTGACGGTATGTGCCATATTTATTTCATGCTCAGGCCCGAAAAAGCTTGCCGATAACGCTGGAGAAGGGTTCAAACCGTCACCGGCAAAGGCTTCCCACTTAACGGATAACATACCAAATTATGAACTAACGCTAAGCTCTTTAAAAGGTAAGGGCCGGGCTATTGTCAGCGAGCCGGGGAACACAGAACGGGTAACCGTTTTGTTCTCAAGTAATAGGAATAGAAGCCTGGTTACGGTTCGCAATAACATAGGCATTGAGGGGGGACAGCTGCTAACAGACGGTGATACATTGCTCGTTTATAACAAGGTAGATAAGTTTGCCCGCAAAATCCCTGTCCGTGGGGGGAAGCTCGATCGCATCAACCAACTGGCTTCGCTCAATATTCTTGACTTGCTTAACTATTCCTTTTCCGAAACAAGGGTGGAATCTATCAAAGAGAATAAGGATACCTATAAGTTGCAGCTTTCTTCGGGTACCGAAGTATATGTGGATAAAAAATCATACCTGGTGAAAGAAGTAGTTGAACCTGAACACTCCTCGCTCCCCTACTCCAAAATTATTTATGATGCCTATGGCTCAATTCAGGGGTTCAAGCTTCCCCGAAGAATTAGTATCTTTGGGGCAGAAAAAAAATCCAAAGTAGCTTTACAAGTTACCGGGCTGGTGTTAAATCCCAAACTCGATACTTTGACGATTAATCTGCCGGATGATATTCCCGTTTACTACCGATGAATAAAATTTATTCTTCCATAGCATTTTTGGTTTGCCTGCTTGTTGCTTCGGGCACAGCCTTCGGGCAGACGCAAAATTACAAAAAAATGCGGGAAGAGATTATCGCTAAGCAACAGGATACCCGGGAAGAGATCAGTCAACTCAATGAACAGATTCAAACCTACGAAGAACGACTTAAGCTGGCCGACAGAAAGTATGAAGCCCTATACGAAAAATACAAAGACCTTAAGCACCTCATCGCCCTGCAGGACCAGAAGCTTACAAAGCTTCAAAAAGAGCAATCCCAGATCCTGGAAGAAATTGAAGTAACGACCCAGTCTTTAAAAGAGAAAAAGGAAGAACTAAAAAAACTAATTGAGAATTATAAAGCTACGCTAAGCTATCTTTACAAACACGGGAGAACCTCCCAGCTGGCTCTCATTTTTTCGTCATCATCCATTAACCAGATGCTGATCCGTGCTTTTTATCTGCAAAAATTTAATGGCTATCGTGAAAAACAGGCCACAGATATCCGTAATACCCAAAAAGACCTGGAACAAACAAAATCTGAGCTTATAGATGCAAAATCTAAAAATGAAGGGGTGCTCGCTGAAATAAAAGAGCAAAAGAATAAGCTGGCGGATAAGAAACAGCAGCAGGCAAAAAATGTGGCTCTCTTGCGAAAGAACAGGCAAAAAATTCAGAATAAGCTTAAAGAAGTACAGGAACAAAAAGATAAGCTTAATAACACGCTTTCGACCCTCATCAAAAAAGAAGAAAAAATCCGCGCGGCACAGTTAGCCCATCTGAGAAAACTTGAAGAAGAGAGAAAGAGAAAGCTGGAAGCTGCTAAAAAAATCGAAGATGATGCAAAGCGGGCCAGGGAGGTAGCCAAATATTCCAAGCCCATTGTCGATAAAAGCTTTATGAACTCTGAACGGCTGGACGAAATTGAAAAAAGTTTTGCCCAGAGCAAGGGACATCTCCCATGGCCGGTTAAGAGCCGAACGGTATCGGAACATTTCGGACGCCGCAGGCATCCCGTCTACGGCACGGTAACACAAAACCTGGGGGTTGAGATTGTCACCCCTCCACGGGCGCAGGTCCATGCCGTTCATGCCGGTTATGTCATTGACATTCGCCCAATCCCCGGCTATGGCGATGTGGTAGTGGTAAAGCACGGCCGCTTTTTTACCGCTTATGGAAATTTGAGCGAGATCGATGTGAGGAAAAGTGAGATATTGCAACAAGGAGATATCATCGGACTGGCGGGCGATGCTGATTCTACACGTGGCGAAAGCCTGTTCTTCCTGGTTCGTGAAAATAATAAAAATCTGGATCCCGAAAACTGGCTTCAGGATGAGAACCTTTCCAGCAAATACTAATTGGCAAGCCCCGCTTTTTGTTGCTATTTTCCCATTCCAAAAAAGTAAATTAATAGCTTATAAATGGACAACTGGCAACGCATTTTTGCATTTGTAACGGGAGCCCTGGCCTTGGGCCTGCTCCTGATTCTTGTTTCCCACAATTTTATTCAATACGTAGCCTGGAAAGGCACTACCGGCTACCTATTTCTACTGGGCTTCGGTTTGATTTTCCTGAATCTTAACTTTGGTTTCAGCCGCCGATTTGTCATAAAAGCCCCCAAGCAGAACTGGGTCTGTTTCCTGATGGCCTTTTTAACAATCCTGCCTACCATTTTCTGGGTATATACCAAAGATGTCCAACTTGGGGAAGCTCAGCTCCTTTTTGTGATGACCGTCATCTTTTCGGCATTTCTGGGTAGCTTCTTTGGTATCCGACGCGGCGCTGTTAAGAGGGAACATTACCTGCAACAGCTTCGGGAAATGGAAGATGACGATATGCCGGATTCTCTGAAACGTCCCCACGACGACCTGAATAAAAATTAGAACAAACACAAAGGCCCAGGCAAACAGGATCCTCAAACCACATAAAAGGTTTTTACATTATGTGAGCTACTTATTTATTATTGTTAAAGATGCATGTTAATTAACTTTCATCGCTATGAAAAAACTGGCATCTATTGCAGCATCTTTAACCTTTCTCATTGCATTCTCCTCTTCTCTACAAGCCCAACCCGACCGTCTGACGGGTAAGTCGTTTGCCACTCGGTCTGAAGTTATCAGTCGACACGGTATGGTGGCGACCAGCCAGCCCCTGGCAACCCAGGTTGGCCTCGATATCCTGAAAAATGGTGGTAACGCTATTGATGCTGCCATAGCAGTTGATGCGGCTTTGGGTGTTATGGAACCCACCGGCAGCGGTATTGGCGGAGACCTTTTTGCTATCGTGTGGTCTGCAAAAGATCAGAAGTTATATGGCTTGAATGCCAGTGGCCGCGCTCCGCTCGGACTCTCTTACAACCAGATGAAGCAAGAGCTTGAACAACGAAACCGATCGCACATCCCACCTTACGGTTTTTTGCCGATCTCTGTACCGGGAGCAGTCGACGGTTGGTTTGAGTTACACCAGAAGCTGGGCAACATGCCGATGGACAAAATTCTTGCCCCGGCTATTAAATACGCTGACGAAGGGTTCCCGGTAAGTGAGCTCATTGCTTTCTATTGGCAAATCGGGGCGCGTATTCTTGAGAATCAACCGGGGGCTTTCAAAAAAGAAATGACGATCGACGGCCGGGGACCGAAAAAAGGCGAGATTATGAAGCGTCCCGAACTTGCCAATACCTACCGAATCTTGGCTAAGAAAGGCCGGGATGCTTTTTATAAGGGAGAAATTGCCGATAGAATCGACAAATTTATGCGTGAAAACGGTGGATATCTGCGCAAAGAAGACTTTGAGAACCACCGCTCAGCCTGGGTGGATCCCGTTTCTGTGAACTACCGGGGGTATGACGTATATGAGTTACCGCCCAATGGACAAGGCATTGCCGCCCTGCAGATGCTGCAAATGCTTGAAGAATTTGATTTAGCCGCCATGGGCTATGGCAGCGAAGAGGCGCTCCATATTATGGCAGAAGTTAAAAAACTGGCTTTTGAAGACCGCGCCAAGTTCTACGCCGATCCGGCCTTCTCGGGGGTACCGGTTGAAAAACTCATCTCCAAAGAGTATGCCCGTCAGCGTATCAAACAAATCGGCGAATATGCGGCCAATAATGTCAAACCGGGTATGTCGAAGCTGGAGGATGGCGATACGGTCTACATGACCACGGCTGACGACGAAGGAAATATGGTTTCGCTGATCCAGAGCAACTACCGCGGACTGGGCTCCGGCATCGTCGTACCGGGACTCGGATTCGTCTTCCAGGACCGCGGCGAGCTTTTCTCAATGGATCCCAACCACGCCAATGTATATGCACCGGGTAAGCGCCCCTTTCACACGATCATCCCCTCGTTTGTTATGAAAGACGGCAAACCCTTCATGAGCTTTGGCGTAATGGGCGGTGCCATGCAGCCCCAGGGGCACGTTCAGATTCTGACCAACATCATTGATTTCGGCATGAATCTCCAGGAAGCCGGAGATGCGGCACGATGGCGCCATACGGGTTCTACTCAACCGACCGACAATGCAGATAAATACCTGGAAGACGGCGGCACACTGAATTTGGAATCCGGTTTTTCCTACGAGACGGTGCGTGAACTGGCAAAACGGGGCCATGATGTTGCTTACAGCCTCGGAGGCTATGGCGGATACCAGGCCATCATGCTTAAAGACAGCGTCTACTACGGGGCTTCGGAATCCCGCAAAGACGGGCAGGCTGCGGGATATTGAAAATGATCCGTTCTTAGTATCTCTTGCCTTTCCTTTCTGAAGTCGGAGACTTCAGAGATCCACACTCTACAACTAAAGAGAGGATTGAGTAAGGCTCTGACTTGCGGTACCAAAAAGGATCTGGCAAGTCTCCGGACTTGCGGTAATAAAAAGAAACATGATAGAGTAAGTCCCCGGCTCACTAAAAAAAAGAAATCCTATTTATTAAATTTATATAAATTAAATACTTAGATATTAATCAACCTTAGTCGATCATCATGAGATACCTGGTATTTTCTTTCCTTTTTTTTCCATTGCTGAGCTGTTCCAATACAAATAAAGCAGAGAACAATAATGACGGTCAAAACCAAGGTTCGGATGCTGCATCTTATCAAACTGTAGAGGCATTCCCCTCGCTTTCCTTCGACGAACCTGTGGATCTGCAACATGCCGGAGATCAGAGCAACCGAATTTTCGTCGTCGAAAAAAATGGTCTCATATGGGTATTTCAAAACGAAGAAACGACAAATAGTAAATCAGTCTTCCTGGATATCCGGGATCGAGTGGACGACAGCGGAAGCGAAGAGGGCCTACTGGGATTGGCTTTTCATCCAGATTTTGAAAATAACGGTTATTTCTATGTGAACTACACGGCTTCCAATCCCTCCAGAACGGTAATCGCCCGCTTCAAAGTTTCGGAACAAAATGCGGATGTAGCCGATGAAAACAGCGAACTGCAAATTATGACGTATGAACAACCCTACAGCAACCATAATGGCGGACAGCTGGCCTTTGGTCCCGACGGCTATTTATATATCGCCGTTGGGGATGGTGGCTCGGGTGGAGATCCCCAGGGCAACGGTCAAAACCGCCAGACCCTTCTGGGCAGCATTCTGCGCATCGACGTAGATATCCAATCGAACGGCGATAATTATGCAATCCCGCCGGACAATCCGTTCGCCGGTAATTCGCAGAACTTTCGTGAAGAAATTTTTGCATACGGATTACGCAATCCCTGGCGCTTTAGCTTTGATCCGGATAATGGTCGCTTATGGGCGGGGGATGTCGGCCAGAATGATTATGAGGAAATCGATATCATTGAAAACGGCAATAATTATGGCTGGAATATCATGGAGGGCACACACTGTTACAGCCCTTCCAGTGGTTGCGACACCTCCGGCCTTACCATGCCCGTCATTGATTATGATCACAGCCAAGGTATTTCGATAACCGGCGGGTATGTTTACCGGGGCCCAACACTGAGTAGCCTTACCGGATTGTATATTTATGGAGATTACGGTTCAGGCAGGATCTGGAGCCTGGATTATTCCAATCCGGATGCCCCCGTCAATACCCAGTTGCTGAGAGCTGACTTTTCCATTTCCTCCTTTGGGGTGGATGAAAATAGCGAGCTCTATATTTGTGGATTCAACGGCAAGATCTATAAGCTGGAATTGGCAGACGGTAATTAATTATTCCCTCATACCAAACTCAGGTACTTTACACTTAATACTTTCGACTTAACACTTTCTACCATGTATAAAATCAGTTAAACAGGTAAAGATCGACCCCCAGGTTAAATTGGAGGGCACGTGCGTCGGCTTTGAAGAGCGAACTGCTCTCCCAGTCATAGCCGATCTCGGAAAAAAGGCCGACTTTAGGGGTGATTCTTGCAGCAAGCCCCCCGCGCAATCCCAGGCGAATCCGAAATCCCCGTCCCTCTTGGGTATTGGCTAATTTGCTGACCGCCAAATCTTTACCAAATAGGGCATTGGCCTGGAAGTAAGGCTGAAAACGTTCCGTCTTAAAAGGGTAAGCCCGGAATACCGGCCCCAGCCCCCAGCTGCCGATACCGAAGCCGGAATTGGCGCCATCCGTAAAAAAGCTGCCCAACACCTGGAAACCTATCCCCAGCCTTGGTGACATCATCCGCACGTCCCGGTATACAATCTCAAGCTCGGAGCTGCCGTCATTCTGAAGCGTATCATTTCCCAGATAGGTAAACTTGCTCAAAAAATGAAAATTCGCCGTTAGCCCGTTAATCCCGACATCGGAACGCAGCTCTCTAAATTGATTGGATTGAGAGGACTGAGCATGTACAGGTTGAGAAACAACCAGCGAAATAAAAATTAAAACGAGCGAAAAAAATAATTTATTTGCCGTGAGGTATAGCCTTTTTGACATCGGTTGTGCCTTTTTTAATTAGGAAATTCTGAATTTCTTAGGTTCATAGGCAATAAGCCATCATTCCGTTGGAATGAGAAGTTACCAACAATACTAAAAAACTAACGGTCTCCCAACTTATTGTCATGCAAAATTATAAATAGGAAAACCCATTTTCACTGCAACAAACTTAATAAACATCTCCACTTGAATGAGAAGTCTTGATGATTAACGAACAACCACTCACGACTTCCGCTCGGGATAGGGATCGGGCTGCTCGACTTTAATAACTTCCTCTTCTTTGGGATAGATCTCTAATGTCTTGCCTGTCACCTCTTCAAAAAGGTAGGATTTGCGCATAGCACCCCAGATTTCAAGCTCCGGGTCGCCTTCTGTAGTGATTAGCAGGGTCACCGCTTCTTCACCGTTTTCGATCTCCAGTTTCTGCACATTTTGGTAGTGGCTTCGGTCCAGCCCGTCGGCCACCCGCAACAACCCCGCCAGCTTTTTGATTCGCTTACGATCGGGTTTTTCCATTTTGCGGTACCGCTTGTGGCGTTTCTTGGGCGTTGAACGGCGATGATATCGGGCTACATTTGCCATGATGTTGATTTCATCCTCGGTAAAGCCTTTCAGATCGGCATGACGGATAATATACAGGGCATGTTTGTGATGCTTGCGGTGAGATATATAATAGCCTATGTCGTGCATATAGGTGGCATATTCCAGCAATTCTCGGTCTTGTTCCGTAAGCTCCAGTTCATCCCGCACCTCATCAAAAAGCTGGAGGGCCATCTTGGCCACATGTGTAGAATGTTTTTCGTGCCAGTCACATTTTCGCAGTAGCTCAAACACACTACGTCGGCGCGGGTCGGGATGATGCTGTAGCGAAAGATCGAGTAAATCCTTTTTCTTGTCGATATACTCCAGGATCATGCCTTCCCGCAGGGCCGACTCAGAAATTTTTACTTGCTTAATCCCGCATCGGTCAATCAGGTAGTCCAGCAACACAAGGCCGGGCAATATAATATCCACCCGTTTGTCTTCGAGTCCTTTTTGCTGAATGCGCTTGTCATGGTTCATCTTGATAAAATCGCGGTGAAAGGAACGGTAATCCTTAACGGAATAGACCAACTCATTGAGCGTCACTGAGGCCGTAATCGACTGACGGTTGGCAATCATTTCGGCGATATTTTCCATGGTTCCCGAGGACCCCACGATGGTTTGGGCGGGATGTTCTTGTATTGCCTTGAACAAGTCTTTCAGCTCATCGGCATAATGATTGCGAAGCTTTTCTATTTCCCCTTTTGATATGGGATCACTGTCAACAAAATCGGCCGCCATTCGGGCCACCCCGATTTTTTTGCTGGCGCTGTAAAAGATCTGCTCTTTATTAGCCAGGATGAACTCCACGCTACCTCCCCCGATATCCACAATAAGCATAGTTTGATCTCCAAAAGAAACAGCATGCTGCACTGCCCGGCCAATAAGGGCCGCTTCTTTCTTTCCGGGAATGGCATGTGCCTTGATCCTTACTTCGTCAATCATTCGCTGGATAAATTCACCGCCGTTTTCCGCTTCACGGATGGCACTGGTCGCATAGGCCAGGATTTCCTCGACGCCCCAGCTGTCGCATAAAATCTTAATCTTTTTCAATGCCGAGATCCCCCGGTCCATTGCCGCTTCACTTAACCGGTTGCCCATGCCCTTTTCGGCCAGGATCACCATCTCTTTGAGCTTGTCAATAGTACGGAAGCTGCCGTCGGGGTAAATATCAACGATGAGGACATGGAATGAGTTGGTCCCCAGATCCAGAGCGGCCAAGCGCTTTGAAGGGGAACCATTGCCTATTGATTCAGCCATCTCAGTGTACTAACTTAATTTACATTCCGAAGTAATATACTACTTTTATTGCGGATCCTTGAATTTCTATCTCGAGCGCCTTATGCCGTTTTTGTATCTAATTGATCGACTATGAATAAAAAGCTACTCCTGTTCCTTACCGGTCTTTTCCTGCCCATCTTTCCCTTACTGAGTCATGCACAGTCGCGAAATTATTTTACAGACCGGCTTATCATTAAGTATGAATCAGATGTTACCTTGTCACAGCTGAGATCCAAAACGGGTACCGATCCCCGGGCCGCAGTCCGTCAAATGCTCCAAAAGAATGGTATGCGCACCGAACATTCTCTTTTTTCAGAACGGCTGCGCCGTCAGTTTCAACAAACCAATCGCGCGCCGGTTCGCCAATTGCTTCAGATACAGGAAGCCACCTTCAGCCGCATTATTGATCCCGTTCTGCTGGCCGCTAAGATAAGTAAGATGCCGGGAGTGGCCTATGCCGAACCCAAGTATATCCATCGCCTCTTTTACACCCCCAGCGATCCCGTCATCGAGAAATTTGTGTCTGCTCATGACTTTACCGGGGCCTGGGATCTCAGCAAAGGTTCTTCCGATGTGGTCATTGCCATCGTCGACGGCGGAGTTAATTACCTGCATCCGGATTTGGACGACAAGCTCTGGATCAACCAAAATGAAGTTCCAGTGACCCTCCGTCCCCAGGTCGATGAAAACAGTGACGGGGAAATTACCTCAACCGAAATCAAGCATTACCTGTACCAAAATGGGAGCGACTATAACGGAGATGGGGAGATTGCCCTCGACGATGCCCTAGCCCCCAATTCTGGGTTTACGGACAACCTCGACAATGATAACAATGGTTTTACGGATGATCTGTTCGGCTGGGATTTTTGGGATGCCGGTCCTATTACGGCTCCAACGACTGATAATAATCCTATCCTGGACGGCACTGATCACGGTACCCACGTGGCCGGAATAGCCGCCGCGGAAACAGATAACGACTCTTCCGTAGCAGGGGCGGGATTCAACAGTCTTTACATGGCCGTAAAAGCGGGAGGAACAGCACAGGATCCGGAATCGGTCGGATATGGGTTTGAGGGTATTCTGTATGCGGCCGAACAGGGCGCCGACATCATCAGCTGCAGCTGGGGCGGGAGTGCATTTTCGCAAGCCGAGCAAGACGTCATTAATGCTGTCACCGACATGGGGTCGCTCGTCGTCGCAGCAGCAGGAAATGAAACCATAGACCAAGTCAGTTACCCGGCTGCTTACGACAAAGTAATTAGCGTTGGATCGGTAGAAACGAGTAATGCCATAGCCAGTTACTCAAATTACGGTTATAAGCTCGATGTGCTGGCTACGGGTTCCGGTATCCGAAGCACCTCCTACAGCGACACCCTGGTGGTAAAGAGCGGAACGTCCATGGCAACCCCGGTAGTCAGCGGATTGGCGGCCCTCATCAAAGATATTCATCCCGGCTGGTCGGCCGAACGTATCGGCACACAAATTCGGGCTTCATCCCAATATATTTACAGTGCCAATCCAATCAATTACAATCATAAGCTGGGGCATGGTGCCATTGACGCCTTCCGGGCACTGGACACCAATCTGCCGGGACTTAAAGTCATAGCACACCGTTTTGAAAATGCCGATGGAAACAAACTTTCCCTTGGAGAACCGGGCTCCCTGATCCTTAGCCTGGTCAACGTGGGAAATACCACTTCCAGCCTCACGCTCCAACTCCAAACTCTGAACAACGGCGCTGTACAGCTGGGCAGCAATTCGCAACAGCTGGGATCGGTTGCGACCGGCGACACAGTCCAAGTCTCTTTTCCCCTGACCATTACGGACGACTTTGACTTGAGTCAAGTACCGACCTTCAGGCTCAGTTTTCGGGACAACAATCTCAATTACGATGATTTCAATATCATACGTTATACTAATTTCCTGTTTGACGTTATTGCAGCCAATAATGTCAAAACCTCTATTGCCTCCGACGGTACGATAGGATTCACAGATCCCATCTCCGGGCTGGGGGGAGTGGGGTTTATTCCACGAAGCCCCAACGGAACCGGCGGGTACCAAGAGGGAGATAACCTTTTGTTCGAAGGGGGATTGATCATGGAAATCAACGGCAAGATTTACGATGCCGCTCGCACTTCCAACGGCCAGGTATCTCGCGACTTCGATCCGCAGCAGGTTTTTTCGGTTAAGACACCGGGCAACGTTTCGGATTCCGATGGAAAGGCAAGCTTTACAATCGGCCCCGACACTACTCAAAATATGGAGATTACCCTAGACACTTATGCCTTTGACAAGGCCACGCTCAGTAATGTCGTATACTTAAAATATACAATTCAAAATCGCTCCACTGTCAATGTGGTCAAAGACTTATACGTCGGACTCTTTAACGATTGGGATGTGGGAAGCGATGCCTCGCAGAATAGCATTTCTTACAGTGAGTCAGACAGTGTGCTTTATATTTCAGATGCCACCGCCGGAAGCTCTCAACCCTTGGTAGCGGTAGCTCAACTGGGTCCTATTTCAAGTGTTTTAGCCATTGACAATGCGGTAGAAGGAGAACAGGATTCGGTCACATTCGGACTTTATGACGGATTTTCGGATACCGAAAAAAGGAATTCGCTTCATGCCCGGAAAGTACGCACAACCATACAAAATACAGACGTATCGGCCGTCAATGCTTCGGGTCCGTATACCTTAAACCCGGGAGCAAAGATTACCGTAGGATTTGTTTACGCCTTTGGCAGTGACCTTTCTGAACTGGGGTCCCAAATTTCTGAAGCTCGCTCACAAAGTCCCTTTGCCGTATCTCCGACCGGCCGGGCGGTATCTGCCGAAGTGCCAAAGCAAACCAAGTTGTATCAAAATTATCCCAATCCTTTTAATCCCTCTACCGAGATTCGATTTGACTTGGAACAGGACTCAGATGTAGAGCTGGTTATTTTTGATGTGTTGGGCAGAAAGGTACGAACCCTCATAAACAGAAAATTGCAAGCCAACTCCTATTTTATTGAGTTTAACGCCCGAAACCTTAGCAGCGGGGTCTATTTTGCCCGCCTCAAGACAGAGAATGGCATAGAAACTATCCCGATGACGCTAATAAAATAAGGATTGATAATCGCCGTATGGTGGTTAGCCTTAAGACTTATGGAGGGAGAAATCAAAAAGGGGTCAGCACTTGGATTTCGGATTACATTCGAGGCGCCTCTCATCGTCGGGTGGCTGAAAGTTAGCCGGCCGAAGAATAAATAAGCTTATTCTTGATATGAATTTGGAATGTTGCTAAGAAAAAAAATCCGAAGTGCTTTTTTGAAAATGAAAACCAATATCGCGGCATTAGAATACCGGGCGTGGGTGAGAATTCCATACCAGTACTATTGAAATTCTCTTGCACGTAGTTTGGAGCCGGTTCGGGATTCGTAGCCGGCGACTTTTTGGGGTTCCGTTTTTTCGTTGCTGAAAAAATGGAACGAACTCGCAGGAAGCCAACTTTGGCTTTTTAACTCGAAAATATCATCACCTAAATCCAGCAAGTCTCCTATTTAAGGCAAAAGAAGGCTTAGTAGAAAGAACTTTAGCGGAGAAGGGCGCACTTCCATTGCGTTACTCAGGGCATCAACAGTCATTATCACCTTAGTCACTGCGACTTATCCTTTTTGTGAGCATCCTTATTTTGCTGGGAAACCTTCAGACGCATCTCTCTTCGTTTAGCAGCCTGCTCATAGCGCTCTTTCTCAAATTCGGTTTCGGGAATAATCTCCGGAACCGGAACTGTTTTCCCATCGGCATCCACAGCCACAAACGTATAAAAAGAAGTAGTGCAAAGACGACGCTCACCGGTTCGCAGGTTCTCTGCCCATACTTCCATGGCAATTTCCATGGATGAGGTAAATGTTCGGGTTACCTCTCCTTCAATGACAACTACCTCTCCTAGCTTGATGGCATTTTTAAATTCAATACTATCGGCAGCTACCGTTACCACGTTCCGATTACAGTGACGCTGTGCAGAAATAGCTGAACAAACGTCCATCCACTGCATAAGGCGCCCCCCCATGAGGTTGCCCAGAGGATTGGTATCATTGGGCATGACCAGCTCATTCATGCGCACACGCGATGCAGAAACGGTTTTTTTGGTGGTTTCGGTATTCACTTGAGGAGTATGTTCAAATCGAGGTGTCATAAAAAGTAATAGAATAAAATAAAATTAGCCTTAAGATAAGGCTTAATAATGATTTTATTGTTTAGCGAATTCTTATTATTTGAGAGCGAATTTCATGATTCTTAATGAAGATTTGATGAAATCATTTCGGCAAATTATACTTGTTTGATTCTCGTTATAAGTTCATGGAAACCAATCTCCGACATATCCCCGATTTTTTTGCTCCGCAATGGTGTTTTAATGGACATATCCACACCATTGGCCGGTCGTTAACCGGCGACAACAACATCCCGGAGGTTCAACGGATTGAAATCCCAACCCCCGACGACGACTTTCTCGAACTTGATTGTGCGATACAAGCAGACTCCAAGGCTATCGTCACCCTGTTCCACGGGCTAGAGGGCTCCTCTCAACGATTCTATATTGTAGAATTGATGAAGGTACTCTTGCAAAGGGGATTTTCAGCCGTTGCCGTAAATTTTAGAAGCTGTGGATCTCGATTGAATAATCAACCCCGATTTTATCACTCCGGCGAAACCGGTGATTACGCAACCGTTTTCAATTGGATTCGGGGGCAGTATCCCAACCAAAAACTGGGAGCTGTCGGTTTTTCGCTGGGCGGAAATGCGCTGTTGATGTCCCTGGCAGAAAAAAACGCGGGTCATCCTGTTGACTGTGCTGCAGCCGTTTCAGTGCCTTACGATTTGTACCTGGGCGCTAAACGTTTATCTCGCGGTTTCCACCGCGTCTATGAGTATCGATTTCTGCGTACACTGTGCAAAAAACTGGAACTGAAACGGCAAACATACCCCGAACTGCCCACCTTCACGGGTTCTACTCTCTTTGAGTTTGATAACCAGGTAACCGCTCCCATCCATGGTTTCGAAGGAGCCATAGATTACTACGAACAATGTTCATCCTGCAAAATTATTGAAGATATTCGTACTCCAACCTTACTTATCCATAGCAGACAAGACCCAATGTGTCCGATTGAAGCGATGCCGATAGGAGAAATTTTCGAAAATAAATTTACCGACTATATCATAACCGAGGAAGGCGGTCATGTGGGATTTTGGAGCAGGCCCCAGGGCTGGTTGAATTATGTGATTGGAAACTATCTCGATAAGAAATTGCTTTTATACTAGTTAAATTCATACAGCTTTCATTTCTATACCGTTTTTTTCAGCTTAATAAATTCAAAATCTCTATTTATGGTCATTATTATCGGGGCAGGCCCCATTGGCTTGGCGACTGCCATTGAACTCAAACGAAGAAATATCCAATCCAAAATTATTGAACGCGGTTGCCTGGTCAACAGCATTTTCAATTATCCAAAGGATATGACGTTCTTCTCAACTTCGGAACGCCTGGAGATCGGGGAGGTCCCCTTTATTTCCCATAATCCAAAACCAACACGCAGAGAAGCCCTGGAATATTATCGACGCGCCGCGGAAAGTTATGAATTGGATATCAATTTGTATGAAGAGGTACAGGATATCAGTGGAGAGGATGGTAATTTTAAGGTAAAAACGGACAAAGATACCTATGAAGCCTCAAAAATAGTTGTTGCTACCGGCTTTTATGACATTCCCAAAATGATGAACATTCCCGGAGAACATCTCGAGAAGGTCCGCCACTATTACGATGAAGCCCACGCTTACGCCTGGCAGGATGTACTGGTCATCGGCGGCGGTAATTCGGCAGTGGATGCGGCCCTGGAGACCTATCGTTCTCATGCCAATGTAACGCTGGCGGTTCGCGATTCAACAATCAAGGAATCCGTTAAATATTGGGTGAAACCCGACATCGAAAACAGGATTAAAAATGGAGAAATCGCCGGCTATTTTAATACGGAAGTCAAAGAGATAAAATCTAAAGAGGTGGTTCTTCAGACCCCTGACGGTACCAAGACTATCCCCAACGATTTTGTACTTGCTATGACGGGCTATCAACCCAACTTCCGGCTTATGAAACAATTCGGCATTGCCCTTACCGATGATCAGGATAAGATGCCCGTTTATGATGAAAAAACGTTGGAGACGAATCGAAAGGGCGTGTATGTTGCAGGAGTGGTTTGCGGCGGAATGGATACCAGCAGCCTGTTTATCGAGAATACACGCATCCATGCCGAGCATATTGCCAATGATATTGAGCAAAAATGGATTACTGCTGATTAGGTCGTTCCTCGTAGCGAAAACCATGCAACTCCGGTCTGAAGTAGGCTCCCATAAAAAAAGAGAGGGTAAGCGTCCTACATCACGCCGCTACGACCTCCTACCGCTGCTACCTTCCGGTCCTGACGGAGTTCAGAGGGAGCTGGCTGCGTAGGGCCTACCCTCGAGACGATGAAGATACGGTTTAGTAGGGGTAAATGGCAAACGAAATCACTGTAAAAAGCCTACTTTGATTTCATGACAAAAACCCCATTCCAATCATCTGGAGGTGGGTTTTCTTTCATTGCTTTGCAACGATCAAGGAAAACCAGGGATGGATTTGTGCTAATAAAACCATCCTTGTCTGGAGTAAACGTTTCCAGTTCAAGAGATTCTTGAAATAAGACCATTGCGCGATCCCATTCCTGGTTCCGATAGGCCTCTATCGCCGACTCATACCTCTTTTTACATTCCAGTAAGTCGTCAGAAATTTGGTCTCGTAAACCCATGATTTCATATACATCTACAGGGCTCGTCCGGCCTTTAACCACGATTCGATCAAGGTAGCGGAAAACGCATCGATCGCCATGCTTTTCAGCTTCCTTTTTAGTTTTTCCGGTAACCATGGTGTAGACTCCGTAATGCTTGGCTCCACTTTCACAACGGGCGGCAATATTAACATTGTCTCCCATCATGGTATAGTTAAAGCGATTCTCAGATCCCATATTTCCGGTTACCATACGCCCGGTATTAATCCCGATACGATTCCGCATGTGGTATACAATTTCCGGCCATTTTTCGTCCTCCTCTTTCCATTTTTCCCGAAGCTCTCTGAGTTTCATCTGCATCAGCTGGGAGACAACACACGCTTTATAAGCGTGATCCTCATAGGGGACCGGCGCCCCGAAGAAGGCAACAATGGCATCTCCAATATATTTATCCAGCGTACCTCCATGCTCGGTCAATATTTTGGTCATTGCCGAGAGATATTCATTAAGAAGCTTAACAAGGGTTTGAGCCGGCAATTTTTCCGAAAACGCAGAAAAGGACTGGATATCACTGAAAAAGGCCGTCATAAAAATATCGTCGCCCCCCAGCTTGGGATCCTTGCCTGACTCCACCATCTCTTGAACCACCGCCGGTGATACGTATGATGAAAAAAGACCCTGTAATCGACGCTTCTCACGCTGCTCAACCAAATACTCATAACTTTGAGTCGTAGTATAGCCAACAGCAAGGGCCGTAGCCATGGCCACCATGTCTAACACAAACCGAAATTGTAAGAACCCAAAAACCGTAACGCCAACTGTAGCACAGCCCAAGAATATGAACAGTCCGAATCCCCAGGATGCGCTGAGTTGTCTCGTCCACCATATAATCAGCAGGATAATAATGACCAGTATAGCCAGGTTCCAACCTGGAGAAACATAATTGATAAATTTGCCCGACAGGATAGTCTGGATTGCGTTGGCATGCATCTCAACCCCTGACATCGATTCCTGGGGAGCGAAGGGAGTTGAATGCAGATCATGCAATTCGGGCATGGTCGCGCCAACCAATACGATCTTATCTTTAAAGGCATTGGTATTTTTCAAACCGAAATCAGGGTCCGAAAACGTATTCATCTGAAACGTAGAGTCTTCAGAAGCCAGAACTACACTGGAATCGTCAATAACCGTCTCAAAGGAATACATGGGAAAGGTCCCGGGGCCACCGAAATAATTGATTGCCATAAGGCGGTCACTGAATTTGGGAATCTCAAAAGGCCCCAGTGTAAACAAATCCCTATGGTCATGGATCTTCTCAGACGTTATTTTTTTACTCTGTTTTATCAGCTGTAGTCCCAAAGACAAATATTGCTTGCCGTTGTAATTCATGTCCAGAATATATTTCCTGATTGAGGAATCCTGATCCTTTCGGGCCCTGACTATCCCAAGGGCTGCCGTACTGGAATCACGTAATAACTTGTTAGGCATTACCATGGTAGATGTAAGGGAGCTGGAACCACGCCCCCGGTTTTGGCGTTCATTTTGAATACTGGCTCCCAAAACCACATTGCCATATTTCTTTAATGTACGAGCAAAAACAGTATCGTTGGCCGGGTTATATTTGTCCTGTTTGTCAAATATTACGTCAAACCCTATAGCGGCGGCCCCGGCCTGGTTAAGATTTCGGACCAACGTGGCCTGTAAATCTACCGGCCACGGATATTTGTAAGGTATTTCTTGATCAGCCTGTTGACTTATCGCAACAATTACAACCGAGGTATCACGGATAGGAATAGGCCCCCGGATATTAAATAACTCATCCGAAACGCTAAGTTTCAGCCTCTGAACAGGCGACCAAAACGAAAGCAAAATAGTCAAGAGCAGGCTAAATAACGCAAGCCCCGGCGTGACTAGCGACTTTTTCCAGGATCTTTCGCTTTCAGACATAGCTTAGAAGTTAAAAATGTAACGCGCCTGCAACAGATGATCATTGGGAATCGCCCTCGTGGAAAGGACGTCTCTCACATTTGAATATCGAAAATCCAACAAGAACGAATGATGTACGGTCAGATTATACCGTAGTCCTGCACTTACAATATATGAGTTGCTTTTGGTAAGCGAAGTAGCCTGTTCGTCTGGCTGGTAATAATCATCATAATTCTCAGCAGTTCCATTATTATTAATAAGCAGGGGGATTGTCCTTGATTTATTCTTGGTAAACGCCAGGGAGGCATTTAAATTCAGCTTGTTGTTCAGCAGGAATAATGATCCCCCTATATACACCCCAATAATTCGAACATCGGCCTGGCCGCCGCCCGATGCAGTATGATTCAAATTGAAGCCAAAGTTCGTCTGCAGCGGTAAGTCGGGGAAGCGGTTTATCACCCTCATAGAGAAGCTGTTGCTCTTTGTGTCCCCGAAACCAAATTTTTTATCAATTGTCGTAAAATGCGAATAACTAACACTTGCGTCATTATTAATGCCCCAAACCGAGAACCGTTGCGTCACCGAAGAGGTTAGCTGGTAGGAATTTGATAAGCGGGGATGGGGCGCAATAAGGGTATCCCCCTGCTGGATCCTAAAATTCTGTACGGCGGCATCCTGCAAAGAGCTTGAAAGATAGGGATTATTCAAAGCGATCCCGTTTTCGCGGTTTCGGTTCATGATGCTCACACTTAGCCGGGGCAAATCCGGATCAATTGGATACCAGCTAATATTTCCACGATACGTGGTGGTATGCGTAGTGGCATCCTTACTCTCAGTAACATTGTCCTGCAACCGTTCATATCCAAAAGTGATATAAATACGATCATCATAAAGGCGAAAACGGTCTGATAGGGTATATCCCGCAATATCTTTTCTGATAGTCGTGTTAGCTAGCGAATTATAATTGGGACCCACCCAGCGATACCGAAGCTGAAAATCGTTATTGAAATAATGTAGCCCCATTTCGGACCGACTGGCAATAATGCTGGTCGGGAAAAAAGGTTGAGCCATTGTGCCATTTTCACCGGTGTCAAAACGCAAGGGAAGCGCATCGATGTTCTGGTTAATAACAATCAGCCACGAAAGGCGGTCAAGCAAATCTTCGGTACTCTGATCGATCTCCAACCCCAAATCCTCAGCTTTTTGACGAGTTAATACTCCCCCGGATATATCACGATTCAGCAAACTGAGCCCCCCGTTCGTCCGAAACCTGATGCGATCGCTGTCAAAGCTTAGCTCCAAATCAGAAGAAGCTACCACATTGCCCTTAGGACTCGGATTTCCTGAAATACTCAGTTGATTAGGGTTGGCCGCCAGGTCTTGTTGCTCCCCGCTATTTAACGATTGCATCAGTTGAGGACTCACCGCATTCAAACTCTTATAACCCCTGATCACATCGATAGAATTGGTATCATCCTGAACCTTCAAGAAATTAAGGCCAAATCGAAATCTTTTCCCGCGCCCCAAACCAAGCCGTCCACCTGTCACTTTTCGCTCAAAGGTTCCTCTGTCATCAATATTTAAAGCATAGGTCGTATCCACAGCTGTGCCCTGATACATCTGGACTTCGGGTTCTAAATCTCCATAGATATTATCAATACCCCGGCGAAGGCGCCCGTGTATAAAATGCAGGTTTACGGCATCGTTCCAGATATGAAGAGCGGCATTAATCCCGTTCATCCGCTGGCCGGCTATGGTTAACAAGCTTAAGTTGGGATAAACATGTCCGGCTTGCAGTTCAAGCCAATTACCGACTTCCAGGCGCCCGCCAAACCTATTTTGAGTTTGCAGCCTGGGATCCTCCTGCGAAGTAATGAATCCATGTGCTGCATAAGATATATTTCCCTGGTGGCCAGAAAGAGTGATATTACCGCTGAGTGCATTGTTGGCGTATTCACCAACCTGTTGGTCACGCGCTGTCAGCTGAACCCGTCCCTTGGGCATCCAACTGGATCCGTTGCCGGAAGATCCGGATGTTAGCACTTCATTTGGATCAAGTACGGTAAATTTCCATTCTGTTATTTCAAGTGCCGTATCCGGCTTCTGAAGACTGAACGAAACCGTATGTTTACCGGGCATCAGCTTATCCGGAGAATAGGTATAAAAATAATTACTGGCATGGGCGTCAGCACTGATATCCTTGTTATCCAATAACATACGGAATGAGGTATGGGCGGTATCAATATCCGCCGGATCATAAAATAAGGTCAATGCCAAGACCACGTCATTTGGTGCTACAGTCGATTCCGGGTTGGGCGACAATATGGTATAATCTACACCGGTGGCCTCAACCCGTCGTTCTCGTTCCGTTTTACGCTGATCCACGACCTCGACGCGAACAGGATTCGCAGCCGCATCATTTTTGGGGAAAGTGATCTCCTCCCCGCTATTCATCTGGATTTCAAGGTAATATTCCACACTGGTTGCCTGTTTATCCTCTATCTTTAAACGAGCCTTGATTTCGGATGAGGAAAGCACAGCCTGCCTTTGTACATAAGCAATTTGATCACCGGGCCGGTAACATACATAGGCGTCCTTAATATCACGGGGATTAATGCCCGGAACAGTGAAAGAAAGTTCAAAAGGGGTTCCCCTTTCCACCATTGTAGGCTCCTGGTGCCTGATCTGTAATTCCACCGTATTGCCGGACGCCCTGGCTTTCCCGCAAAACAACAACAAAAAGCTGAGTGCCGTCCATACATAGCTCATCCTTTTTAATCGCATATACCCCTAATCCACCTCCGTTTGCCAAACGTTATTTCTGGTTTTCAAACACCTTAAGTTTAATTACCCGCTGCTGCCCGTTATTGTCGATAAACCTCAAATTATAAATCTTGGGCTTAAGCTGATCATTTAAATCGGAATATTCCTCTTCTTTCTTTTTGATATCCTTGTCACTCAATTCACCGGTTTTGATATCCCCGTCACCAGTCACCCGTCCGTACTGATTCCTTGTCAAATCAACTTTTTTACCTGTTCGTTTTGACAATACCTGGACTACCCCTTCCTGAACCCAAAAATAATTATCCGCCTCGACTCCGAACTTAGTCCCTTTAACCGTAGCAACCGATGTTTGAGTGGCAACTTCAAACTTGTTAGACCCCTGTTTGGCTACATTGAGAAATATCTCACCCACTTCAAGGCCGATACGTGTACTCGTGTTGTTTTTCCCTTTCACTTCCCCACGTACAACAAGTTGAGACTGCGGTTTAACTTTAGCCAGGCTTTTATCCATAAATTGAACAAGGGCGAAGCCATTTTCATCTGTTCGAAGCGTATCCCCATTATAAAGTGGTTCCCCTCGTTTTTTGACATTTTGCAGCTTGCCTGCCTTTTCCAGTCCCACTTTCGGCTTAAACTTTCTAACAAAGGCAAGCGGGCGTTCAGCCGGCTTTTCCAGATAAGCCCCTACAGATAGAGTTCCCAGCAACAGTAAGGGAAATATAGATTTTATAATTTGTTTAGTATGCATTTTCAAGCCAGTTATTCTTCTATTAAAATTGAGACATCACCATTATTGGCACTTCGGCTAAGCTCCAACAATTTTTGCAATGCTTGTCCACCCTGATATATCTGGCCATCTATTTCTACCGACTGAAAGGAATAGTTATTCCTCTCAAGCTGTTCATACTTATCGCCCAAAACCGTCTTTAGGGCCTTAACCAACTCACCGGTATTCTCAATTATCATTGACTTCTGTTTATCAGCAATTGAGAAACTCCATATTTCGGACGCCCTCTGTTCAAGACCATTGCCTGTTTTTAATTGCCTAATGATCCGCCAGTAATACGTTTTGCCGGGCTTAAGACTTTGAACACCCGAATTGGGATACTGAAAGCTGGAACCATCTAAGACGATATCCAACATTTCATAATCGACCAATGCGCCGCCAGAACCTCCTTTGGTACTGATAGGCGGTGTACTTGCCGCTCCCTCCAGTAGAGATTGTGGACTTTCATCTCCTTTTGACTCTACCACAAGTAGTCTGAATGAAGTACCGACGGCTCCCTGCCACTGAAAGTTAGGATACCTATTGGCAATGGTGGTGTTGGAACCCACCGCATCGCCGGGAGCAAGCAGATAAAAGCCCTGGGTATCTTCGGCGATATTAGTCCCAAGTTCTGCCGTTGCAGTTGCAACCCGGTTTCGTTGACTGCCCCCCTGGTAGATATTAAGTTCAACGGAATACCGGTCAGCCGGCAGGCTTCCCTGCAAACCGCTTACAAAGTCTTTACCCGCCGAGGTAAGTCCCCCCTCAAACTGAATCTCTTCTTCAACACCGGGCAAACCATTGCTAATACTATTATTGGTAGCATACACCCGTTGTCCCGGACTCAAGCTAAACGGCTGGCCGTCAATCTGAGTAGCATGGGCAATTTCTCCCACTTTGTCCGACCGGATAATTACTTCAAGATAAAGGTTTTTGGCATATCCGGTTGGATTCTCATTCGTCAAATAGACTTGGAACAATGTTGGGCCGCTCCCTTCATTGGAAACTAACGATTGAACATCAATGGACTGCGAATTTGCCAATGACTCATTGACTTGTATATCCAGGGAGAGCTGAGCCTGCTGGGCTTGTACCGGCACAACCAATACCAATAACTGTAAAATAAGCCCACTCCCTATTGCTTTCTTTATCCACTTCATTTTTACCTCCGACAATTATTCGTTTAGCCAAACGAAACCCTAATATTTCACACCCTTGATGTGAAAAAATATTTTAACCACTTGGAACATTCATTTTACTTCCAAGTATGAAACATAAGATGTAAAAAATGTGGATATATGCAGAAATGCAACATATAAAAAGAAAAGTGGAGCTAGAGGGACTTGAACCCTCGACCTCTTGCATGCCATGCAAGCGCTCTAGCCAACTGAGCTATAGCCCCGGGTACAGGCAGGCAAATATAGAGGGATTATTAATTTAATGCTAACCTTTTCTCAAATTTTTGTTTGTATTCTCATGTATCATTATTTTATTATTTACTTGTGTTGCATATTATTGGGGCTATAAGAAACTATTAAAAAAACTTTCATTTTACATTAATCATAAACCTTAGAGGAGTAACATTACAATGAAAAGAGTTCTCAACCTATTTCTCGTATCACTCTTACTGTTCGGCGGGGTAACCCTTCAGTATGGTTGCAGTTCCAGCAAAGAAACCACCCAACAGCCGGTTGATACCGACGGGGATGGCTTAACCGATGCCCAGGAAGCACAACTAGGAACCGATCCTAATAGTGCAGATACTGACGGCGACGGCTTAACAGACGCTGATGAAGTCAATCAATACAAAACGGATCCATTAACTGCGGATACCGATGGGGATGGTCTCAATGACGGTGATGAAGTGAATTCTTACCAAACAGATCCTAATAAAGCTGACAGCGACGGCGACGGCCTTAACGACGGTGACGAAGTGAATCAATACCGTACCGATCCCAATATGGCTGATTCCGACAATGATGGCCTTAATGACTATGACGAGGTCATGAAGTATAATTCTGACCCTAATAATTCCGATTCCGACGGAGACGGCTTCACTGATTCCCAAGAAGTTGAAATGGGAACAGACCTGAATGATGCTGAAGACCCGGCTTACTTGGAAGAAGGTGATCTCGGTACGATCAATTTCGACTTTGACATGTCCAATATTGATGAAACCGCAGCTCGTATCCTAAATGAGAACGTTCAAAAATTGATGGATTCTCCCAAGTTCCGTGTTCGTATCGATGCATACACTGACCATGTAGGCGGCGATCAGTATAACCTACGCCTAAGTAAGCGTCGTGCCGAATCGGTAACGCAATTCTATATTGAAAATGGTATCTCTGAAAATCGCATTGAATCTCGCGGGCTGGGTAAAGCTCCTGTTCCATGCATGGAAGAAGATCCAGGCCCCGGTTGCCGCAAGAATCGACGTGCGGAATCTCATCCATTGAGCCCTTACCAGTATAAACCAATGTCTGGCGACTCAATGAACTAGACTTCTGCAAAAGCTTTATGAAAAAGGCGATCCTGTTAGGGTCGCCTTTTTTTATGGAGTGTATTTGTTAAAGGATTGCGTTGTAACATGAAATCCCCGGCCTTGTTGCGGTACGGCCAGGGACCAAAGAGTCTATTCAATTGTAAATGTTTCGACCATTCCCCTGCTCCCATAGCCCTCAGAAACCCAGGCATATTTTCCGGGGGTTAAATTAATCATGGTATAGCCCGTTCGACCTGCAGCCATTGGCTCAATGCCCCCTAGTGAATAAGCCGGGGCCGGGGCCTTAAATTCATCCAAGTTCATCCAATCCATCCAGTTAACGATTTGCTGTACATCGGTGGTATCGTTGAGCCGGAACAAATCCAGATTGTGCATTGTAAAACCCTGCGGATTCTCAGCCACATGGATGGCTACCGTTTGCGGGCCGGACTTATACTCTCCCTCTCGCTCAATCTTGTAATTTGAAAGCGTCAACTCCACATCAGCCGAGGGGGGCTTAGCCTCGGATGCTTCCGGGGTAACCGTCATTGGCTGCTGCATACCCATCTCGGTATGCCATGTTCCATCCGGCATTTTAACATAGCACTCCAAAACATGTAAGCCGGGATCAAGTTTCACGGTAGTTTCTGCAGTCTCACCCGGTTCTGTGAGTCCCACTCCGCCGCTAGGCGTCAACTCAGTCATAAACCATGCCGGGAGTTCAGCTCCCATTTTAGCCATGGCTGAGTCCCGATCTATAGCGCCTGAGGCATATTCATTCCAGACCGACCCAAAAGGCTTCATCGCCTCTTCCAAAAACTGATCGTAGGTTTTATTTTCCGGCAGGCGGTAGATATACAAAAAATGCTCTTGCTGACCATTATTGGTAAATCGAAAAGTATTCCATCCCGAGGGCACTTCGGCGGGCGCCTCGAAAGCGAAGTCCCGGGCAGCCACTTCTATTACATTTGCATTGCTTTCATCATTTTCCCTAACTGTTTGAGATTCTTTTTTGGACGAGCATGAAATCAATAACCCCAATACAGCAATAAATCCTATTATGCTGGTTTTTAGCTCCATAGTCTCCTGAATTTGTTAATGATTTGCTTTAAAGTGCAGTCCCTATTTCTGCACATAACCTTTGATAAATATAGAAGAATAGGTTTATGTGTCCAATAATTTATTTAAAAACAACATTTTATCGGTAATGAATTGTTTTCACCTTGGAAAAGTCTTTAACAACCCCAAGCCCATCCGCTTTTAGAAAGGGCTAAAGAACGACTATGGATGATTCTCAGGGTAACACTCGAATTTAAGTTTCTTCTCCAAAACCCACTACATAATTCTTTCCATAATATTTGGCGCAATTGGGACAGGTAGTATAGAAAAAGTAGATTTTTCCCGGTTTCATGCCTATCTGTTTTATGTATTCTTTCATTTCCTTATACCATTTCCGAGCCTCTTTATAAGGCCCTTCAAAAACTTTAGTTGCATAATCCCCGGTTAGATAAACCATTTCTTGGCCCGGCACTTCTTTATTGACAGAGAAATAATGTTCACTTTTCCAGGGAGAGACATCATTGGTCAATACCACAAATTGTTCTTCGTCCGTGGCCCCGGCCTTCTCTATTTCACTAAAAGTCCCGGAGAATACCGAACCCATGTTCATTGGAACGTGAAACAAGCTCCGTGTCGTGACTTTGACAAAAGGCTTGTTTTCAAAATGTAATTCCTGTCCATCCCATCCTTCAGGCTTGAATCGGGGACAACAACCGGTCGGATTATCACTAGTATCATAGCGAGGTAGTTCATTCACTTCCATAGCAGACTCCTTACCTTGGTTTAACAATTATATTATAAAAAATACTCATCTATCCCCTATAGAAACCCTACAACCATTCCTGCAGAGCCTGTAAGGCAGAATCAAATCCTGATAAAGGGTTTAACACTACGAATAGTATGACTTCGACAGATCTATCAAGATATATCCAAAAAGAGGTGAAAAATACGTCTGAACACTTTATGTTACAGGCCATTGCACGATTTTCTCTTTCCGATATTTGTTATGAGCAAGGATAAATGCACCTTATGTAACCTCCCCACTCCCGATCCCCCCATAACCGATCCCGAGGTTGAAGGCACTTTCTGTTGCACAGGATGTTTACAGGTACACCAACTCCTGCAGGATCTGGAACCGGATCAGGCCCGGCACATTAGGCATGAGACCATCAATCGAAGACATAATGAACGGGAAAACCAAGAACTCCCTGAAGACAGTAAGGAAACTTTCCTTACCGTCGAAGGAATGCACTGTTCGACTTGTGAATCTTTTATAGAATCAATATCGAGAAGGCAGGAGGGCATTTATAAATGCGAAGCCAGCTACGCCTCCGAGCTGGTCAAAGTCTATTACGATCCCAAAAAGCTGAGCAAAGATGCCCTGCCCGCTTTAATTAGCAAAATGGGTTATAAAGCTCATCCAATGGGAAACTTTTCCAACAATAGCGAATTTTTGACCTTTGCCCGTCTGCTGCTCGGGGGCCTTTGCAGCATTGCAGGCCTGATAGTCTATATTCTCGTTCTGTATCCCATATATATTACCGGCCATTCCATTATACCCTTCGCTCCCGTTACTCAGTACTTTTTTATAGCTAATGTTTTCATCATGACCTCCCTGGTGTTGTTTTTTACCGGCTTCCCGATTTTGAGAGGCGCCTGGGTATCACTTACAGTTATGAAGCCAAATATGGACCTCCTGATTTCCATAGCTGCACTTAGCGCCTATCTTTTCAGCACCGGTGCTTTACTGACAGGAACAAATGAACTTTATTTTGATGTAACTATGGCCATTGTGATGGTTGTTTCGCTCGGTAACTTTTACGAAAAGCGCATAAAAAAAGATAAAAATTCCCTGCTTACTCAGCTGCTGGGAAAAAGGATTAAAAAGGCCAGAGTTCGTAGAAATGATAACATCGCTACAATAAATCTGGATGAACTTGCTCCTGGTGACCGGGTGATTGTCAAAGTCGGAGAGCGCATACCAGTGGATGGGACTATTATTGAAGGCCGGGGAGTGGTAAATGAGGCTCTAATTACAGGTGAATCACTGCCGGTTAACAAAGGTGTCGGAGATCGGGTCGTCAGCGGTACTATCCTCACTCAAAATGCACTCACAATTGAGACTGACCACCAGGTGCATAGCACTATTGAAAAGATGATCCGCCTGATGTGGGACATCCAGGCCGGTCATTCCGGGAAACAGCGTCTGGCCGATAAGATTGCTGGGCTCTTTGTCCCGGGCGTCTTATTACTGGCCGTTGCTACCTTTATCTACCAATCTATCAGTGGGACTCCACCTGCTTCTTCTCTTCTCTCAGCGCTTGCCGTCCTTATTGTTTCATGCCCCTGCGCACTGGGACTGGCTACTCCCCTTGCGGTAGCTTCCGGACTGCGTGATGCTCTGAAAAATAATATTATCTTTAAAACCGGAGCTGTCTTCGAAGAGCCAAGTAATACCGATATTCTCGCTTTTGACAAGACCGGTACACTAACGATGGGATGTATGCAATTAATAAATAACGGTCTTTCCAAAGAAGCACTTACTTATGCAAGGGCTATAGAACAGTACTCATCACATCCGGTGGCGGAAGCAATTACGGGCAAAACTCGAAATCGCAAGATCAATGTACAAAACTTTCGAAGTCAATCGAGGGGCGTCATCGGAGAAATCGATGATAAGAGCGTCTTTATTGGTCAACCCGAATGGCTAATTGAAAATGAATTTGGGGTAACCCCCGATCAATGGACTCAAATTGACAGGGCTCGCCAAAACGGCCATGTTGCAACGGGAATCGCCTGGAATGGCAAGGTCCATAGCATTCTGACGGTTGGAGACCAAATCAGGAAAGAAACCGCTTCGTTTATCTCATCTCTCAAAAAAGCGGGCAAAAAGGTAGCCATTATCACAGGAGACAGCAAAGTAGCCTCCCGCCCCCTGCAGCGTAAACTTAACCCCGATTACTTATTCACTGGAGCCCGGCCCGAATCAAAAACAAAAATTATTAAAAAACTCAAAAAGTTTGGCCCTGTTACGATGATTGGCGACGGAAGCAATGATGCCCTTGCTTTGGCAGAGGCTGACCTTGGCATTGCCTTTGGTGACCTGACTGCCATTGCCGCCGAGTCAGCTCAAATTGTTATTCCCGGGGATCATCTCCAGCGTATTTCTATCGCTTTAAAAGCGATGGCACAAACTAAAACAAGAATTCGACAAAACCTGGGATGGGCATTCCTCTATAATATTACAGCCGTTCCCCTAGCCATAGCCGGTCTTATCAACCCACTTTTCGCAGCCCTAGCAATGGCGGGAAGTAGCCTGCTTGTCGTCATCAACTCATCCAGGGAATTGACTTTATAGCTCCCAAATCCATCCTCAGTTTCGTATTCTGATTTTCTACGCTGACCTAATTTGCCTATTTTTGAAAGCGAAGGTTTCAGGTAATCATTACTAACTTGATAAACTAATTATGGACTGGGCACTTGCTGGTGTAGCTTTCGGTTTCCTGGGAAGTTTTCATTGCATCGGAATGTGCGGTCCGCTTGCATTAGCACTTCCGGGGGCCGGGCAAAAGACTACTTCCCTTATCATTTCAAGAACGATTTATAACCTGGGACGTGTGATCACCTATTCCACGCTGGGAATTGTAGTCGGACTATTAAGTAAAATGATCTCTATAAGCGGGTTTCAGCAGGGGCTCTCAATAGGCATCGGCGTACTTATTTTATTGGGACTCTCAATTTCTGCCTTTCGAAATAAGATTAATCAATTAAAGGCCTATCCTTCACAGTTAATGAAGAATGCCACCAAGCCTATCCAATCATTATTTAAAAAAGGGAATACCACCTCACTTTTCTTGATCGGGCTGTTAAACGGGTTATTACCCTGTGGCTTTGTCTATATGGCTTTGGTAACCGCTCTTACTTCGGGAACCGTACTTAAAAGTCTCTGCTTCATGGCAGGATTTGGATTTGGGACCGTACCGGCCATGCTGGGAGTAAGCCTGGCAAGCGGCTTTATTTCTGTTTCAATTCGAAGGCGCCTCAAGCAGTTTTCCCCTTACTTTATAGCTCTTGTCGGCATCCTGCTAATCCTCAGAGGGCTCAACCTGGCAATCCCATTTTTAAGTCCGCAGTTATAATTATTTCTTTATAATTAATAATATTTTAGTTGCAGATCTTAAAAAATTAACATAACCTAAAGTATTGTTTTTAAATTATTTAAGCGCTATTAATTCATTTCATGAATTTGTTGGCTTGAGGCGGTATTATCTGCGGCTGATACCCCTGAATTTATTCTAAACCGGAGGTGTAGATATGAAAAAGTCAACAGTTCTATTGCTTGGTATTCTGCTTTTAACAGCAACTTCAAATGCCCAGTCATCCGAAGACCCGGATGCGCAGGCAAAAATTAAGAGTGCAATGAGCGCGGCGCCTTACGCAATAGCCAAAAATGCTACTATCAAAGATTGGCCTGCCAGCGAAGGTGCAGAAATGATGCTTCTGAGAGAGGGATCAAATGGATTTACTTGTCTTCCCGACATGCCCGAAACACCGGGCAATGATCCGATGTGTTTGGATGAACCGTGGATGAAATGGGCAGATGCCTGGATGAATAAAAAAGAGGTTACTATTTCAAAAATGGGATTTGGCTATATGCTGCAGGGAGGTACGCCCGAAAGTAATACCGACCCATACGCCGAAGGGCCTACTGAAGATAATGAATGGATCTCCGAACCGTTGCCGCACCTGATGATACTGGTACCTGATTCTCGGATGCTTGAAGGCCTTCCTGTTACCCCCGATTCGGATGGCCCTTGGGTTATGTGGAGAAATACACCATACGTTCATATAATGGTACCTATGCCCAAATATAATCCTGAATCGTCGAGAGAATCCTGAAGGATCATAAGCATGAAGGAATCCAAAATAAATAGTCAATAATTAGGAAACTCACAGGTGATTTGAGCTCCCTTTTCAATATCAGTAACATTTAATTGCCCACCCAGCAATTGTGCGCGGTATTTCATGGTAGTAATTCCAATTCCCTTACCGCCGGTATCTTTCATTGATCTCGAAAATCCCCTGCCGTTATCAATAATTTGTAGAAGAATATTTTTTTCTGATTCATCAAGCACAATTTTGACGGTATCCGCTTTCCCGTGCATAACAGAATTCCGGATAGCCTCTTGCGCAATACGATATATGTGTTGAATAATATTTTTTTCCCTGATTTCCATCCCGGAATTAATATTTAAATCACACTGTACATCATAAAGCTTTTCTGTTTTCAATTTTAACTGTTTCAAAGCCCCCTCCAAATTGTCCGCATTAATCCCTGACGCAACGAGACCTCGGGCCAAATCCCTCAACTTCCCGTCTACTTCGTGGATTAACTCAGATATTTCCTTGACCTCATCAGCCCCTCCAAGTCCATTTGCAGTAAGTATCCGACTCAGATTGAGGCTCATCAACCGTAAACCTGATAGTGTCTGGCCAATATTGTCGTGTAAGTAGGAAGCTAAGCGCATTTGTTCATTTTGACTGACCTCAACAATTTTTTGCTCTAACTTTCTCTGTTTAGTCAAATCCTTCATGACACAAATGAAGTTCTTTTCGCCAGCTAAAAATATTTCATTTATCGAGACGCTTAAGGGAAATATGGAACCCTCTTTACGCTTCCCCGTCATTTCCCGTTCATTGATACTTATGGAGCCCTCCCCCTCATTAATATTCACAAAGTAGGTTGGAAAAATATGTTCTTTTCTTGTATTGAAAAGCATATTAATATCCCTACCGATAATTTCACTTGGTTTGTAACCGAATATGTTATTTACCGCCTTGTTGCAGGTGGTAATTATACCCTTGCCGTTTATGGAAAGAATTCCATCAGAAACATTATCCAAAATGATCTCTCGATGTACTTGGTTCTGCCGCATTTCACTTTCCAACTGTTTATTCGTTGTGATATCTCTTGCAATAGCCGAAGCACCAATGAGATTTCCGGAATCATCTTTGATTGGTGAAATGGATAGTGATATTTCAATTTCCCTGCCCTTTTTATCTTTCCTTTTGGTCTCAAGGTGGTCTACAGGCTTCCCCTTTTTAAGTTGCCGCATAATTTCTTGAAATTCCCTTTTTTTACGTTCGGGGATAATCAGATCTATATGCTGACCCAGAGCCTCTTCTTCAGAATATCCGTATATTTTTTCTGCTGCACGGTTCCAGCTCGTTATGGTTCCATCCAAGTTTTTTCCAATAATTGCATCGTCACTCGAAGAAACAATTGCAGCCAAACGAAGAGACTTCTCTAGAGATAAGCTATTGAGAAATCTGCACGCAATAATTGATGCGGTTATGGCATTTTCAGGCTGATTTTCTGAAAGAGCAGCAACTAAGAAAAAATATTCTAAGTACTCGTCCTTATCCTTTTCTTTCCAACTGTATTTAATTGTTTTACCTTTTTTTATTCTCTCCAAATCATTTTGCAACTCTCCCGGATAAAGAATGAAAAGATCATTTAACTTTTCACCAAGGATCTCATCCCTAGAGTACCCAAAAATATTTTCCGCCTCTCTATTCCAATTGATAATTCTGCCATTCAAGTCGAGCGTTATAACGCTATTCTCCAATTCCTCAAAAGATTTGATTGAGGATTCTATCTCTAAACCCGACTTACTCTTTTGGGACTGATTTACCATAGCATCCCAGTTAAATCAAAGAAAACCTTAAGTTAAGTCTAACAAAAAAAGGAATAAGCACCAAGGCTAATAATGGAAATCCCTACATTTTTTTACTTTTTCTCCTTTCAAACGTCAATTTTCTGTTTCAGTATTATAATAGTCCAATCTGGAGGATTTTAAAAAGGGATTATCGTTAGATTTTCACGCACATTATTCATGAAGAGAGGCGAGCTTGAGGCTTTTCGATCAGCTAACCTGGCTCATAACAATTTTATCAAACATTGAATCTCCAAACCACCTGCGCATCCAAATCAAAGGCTTTGCTAATTTACCTTTGGCATAGCGCGTTTTGGGATTTTTGGCTGCCACCGCTTTTGAAATCATTTTCGCAATAACACTCGGATCTGTTCCTGCCCCTTTTTCGTATGATTCAACCGTTGACTTGGCCACTGCCTTAGCTAATTCGCTGTAAGGCCCCTCTCCCGAGCGTTCCAGGAGAGGCTGGTGCAAAACGTCCCCGAATTCCGTGGTAACGATCCCGGGCTCTATGACTACCACGTCTATGTTAAATTCTTTGAGCTCCAGGCGCAGGCAGTCGCTCCATCCCTCAAGAGCATGTTTGGTGGCATGATACCATGCACCCAATGGTGTATATATCTTACCGCCCATAGAAGACATATTGATTATTTTGCCCCATTGCTGCTCCCTCATATGCGGAAGTACCAGCTGAGTCAACCGGGCTAAACCAAAAAGATTCACATCAAATTGACGGCGCGCATCCTCGATGCTGGTATCTTCGACAGCCCCATAGATAGCATAGCCCGCATTATTTACTAATACATCAACACCTCCATGATTTTTTTGGATGGTGTCAATCACATTTTGCACATCCCTTTCTTTCGTAATATCCATTTGAATCGCATAAGCCCCAAGCTCTTCCAGATCTTTCATTTTCTCAATGCGGCGTGCAGCCCCATATACGATAAGTCCGTCATCCAACAATTGTTTCGCTGTGGCTTTTCCGATCCCGGAAGATGCCCCGGTTACAAGTGCTGCCTTTTGTGTCCTCATTGTTCAATGATTTTTATTAGGTCTGATTTCAAATTCAACTCCAGTTAACACTTCGGAAACATCCCAAAGTTTTTTCGCAGCTTCTCTATCCTTTGCGACCTTAGCCCTCTCGGCCAAACCGGGCGCTCCCTTCATTTCATTAAAGCCCTGTGGCCCATAATAATCCCCACCATTGACATTCGGACCAAGTGCCGCCTGCAGTGTCGGTAAAGCACCTTTCTTTGGAGAATGGCTTACAAAGGGGATCAGAGTAAATTTTAATAAATTGTATAAAAAGGCGGGTATGTGCCTTCCCAGATCCGTCGGTGAAACTCCGGGATGCGCACTTACCGATAAAATCTTCTTTCCCCCAGCTTTTAATCTGCGATCGAGTTCATCCCCAAACATCAAACAGGCCAGTTTGCTCTGTGAATAAGCTTTTCGCCTGTCATAATCCTGCTCCCATTGAAGGTTCCCAAAATGTAGTTGGCCTCTTTTATGCGCATTACTGCTTAGAGATACAACGCGTGAGTCCGAGTTATCAGGCATATGGTCAATCAGTAAAGCAGTAAGCGTAAAATGCCCCAGGTAATTAACCCCAAATTGGAGTTCGAACCCATCTTCTGTTGTACTGTATGGCGGAACCATTACCCCGGCATTGTTGATGAGTAAATCCAATTTTTCGAATCTTTCCTTAAAGCCTTCAGCAAATTTTTTTATGGATGACAAACTGCTTAAATCCAGGTGCATAATTTCCAAATCTGCTTCCGGCAGAATATCCAAAATATCGGTCTTCGCTTTTTGAGCTTTCTCCTTATTTCGACAGGCCATAATTACCTTCACGTCTTTCTTTGCAAGTCCGATAGTGGTTTCGTAGCCGAGACCGGTATTTGCCCCAGTTACGATGGCATTTTTGTCTTTTTGGGAAGGTATATGTTTTAAATCAAAACTCATGATTATCTTATTTCTATTTCAAATAGATTGAATGTTCATTCGAACCGGGCCAAAAAATTTAAACTTCCGTAAAACTTATCCAGGAAGTGTAGATGGCCTCCTCCACAATATCACCAGTCAAATGATCATTCTCTGATAACTTCATTTGGATTAATGTTTTTATATTTCCGTAATACAACTGCCCCAACAATTCGATGGGTATTTTTCGGAACGTCCCCCCACTTAGTTGCTCTTCAAAAAAATCAATGACAGGCTGGTAATATCCCTGTGATTTCTTCTTCGTTTCTTCCGTAATTATCGGTGTAAAAGCCACCTGTTCCGTAAAGATAAATTTAAGCGGATTTTGCGTATAGTACTTATAAACAGCTTTGAAAATATTTGAGAAAGCTTCCTTCGGAGTATTACTATCGGCCAACGCGGCTTGGGTTCGTTTCCCAAATTCCTTTTTAATTTGCAGATACAACTCATTTATAATTTCATCCTTACTGTTAAAGTGATGATAGATTGTACCAACTGCTACTCCGGAATGTTTGGCCACTTTCGACATCGGTGTGTTATGCACTCCCAGCTCGGAAATTAACTCAAGGGTACTATCTAATATTGCTTCCTTTTTCATCCCCAATATGTCGATTGAATGTTCATTCGGTATTGTATGAAAATATTGAGGGTTTTAAAAATATGAATTGCCATTTTTACAGAGGGGCGCCCAAAAACACAGAACAGTCAATAAAGTGAACTATTATAAATAATAATATACTTTCCTGTTCCCAACGCAATATTCCTCCCTCATTTTTATAATTTCCGTGTCATCGGGCTACCAGCGGCGATACGCTTTGGATATGATAACCCTGCTTACAGGTTAAACCAACTGGATAATTGACGGTCATCGGTATGTTCAGAAATGTGGCTAAACTCATTTGTTGAGGATGAATAATTATAATTCTGCGACCATAAGTCAACTTTTTGGACTACTTCCTTTATAGCACCCAAAATATAGTTCAGCTCGTCGTTGGTCATCGTCGGATGCAGCGACAACCTAACCCAGCCGGGCTTTTGGGAATAGTCGCCCTTATCTATAAGGTCTGTTATTCGTTTAGACTGTTTTTGGGATACATGCAACAGCAAATGGCCGTATGTTCCCGCACAAGAACATCCGCCTCTTACCTGAATACCAAACCTGTCATTTAGTAGTTTTACCATGAGGTTGTGATGTACATTATCCACATAGAATGAGAATATCCCCAATCTCTTTTTTACATTTTCAGCAAGCAGGTGCACCTGCGGAATTTTTTCAAATGCCTCAAAGCAGGTCTCTGTTAATTCTTCTTCCCTTGCTCTTATTTTCTCTACCGACATCTTTTCTTTAAGCCTCACAGCAAGGGCTGCGCGCATGGCCTGAAGAAATCCGGGGGTTCCACCGTCTTCCCTGACTTCGATATCATTAAAATAATGGCGCCCGCCCCATGGATTAGTCCAAGTAACTGTTCCTCCGCCCGGATGGTCGGGAATACGATTTTTATACAGTTTTTTATCAAAAATAAGGACCCCGGAACTGCCCGGCCCTCCAAGAAATTTGTGAGGTGAGAAAAAGATAGCATCCAGATGTTCCGCTTCATTCCCAGGATGCATATTAATATCCACATAGGGGGCCGAAGCAGCAAAATCAACGAAACAGTATCCCCCGTGGGTGTGCATAATTTCAGCAAGACGATGATAGGGAGTCTCAACACCGGTAACATTAGAACATGCCGTGAAGGAACCAATTTTCATTTTCCTGTCGCTATATTTTTCGACTTCCTTGGCCAGATTATCCGGATTCACTAATAGATCCTCAGTCGGTTCGATCACAACAACGTCAGCAATCGTCTCCAGCCAGGTTGTCTGATTGGAGTGGTGTTCCATATGGGTAACAAATACGACCGGTCGTTCTTCTTCCGGGATCGCAAGCTGGTCAATGTATTTTTCAGGCATTTTTAAGCCCAGGATGCGTTGAAATTTGCAAAGTACGCTGGTCATGCCTGAACCGGCTGTGATGATTACATCATCCGGGGAAGCATTGACATGTTCTTTAATAATGGCATGGGATTCATGGTAGGCCCGAGTCATCAGCTTCCCGGTATAACTGGATTCAGAATGTGTGTTTCCTATGCGAGGTCCAATTTGCTTCCGAAGGATATCTTCAATGGGAGCATACAACCGCCCACTGGCAATCCAATCCGCATAAACCAATGGTTTTATCCCTTCGGGTGTTTCAAATTCAGTATCTATCCCTACGGTGTTTTCCCTGAAATGCTGAAAATATTTTTCCAATGTAAGAGAGCGTTCTTGAAGCATTGCAATAAAAAAGATTTGTTATTATAACCAGTATCCATCAATAAAATACTAAATATCAGATTATAAATTTATTGAAACACTCACTAAACAAACAGTTATGATTCATAAGGGCCGAATTATAATTAATTTATCTTTTCTGTCACAAAAAGCTCATTCTTATCTCTTCTTTTAAAAAAGCTGCTTCACCAATAAGTCTTTTGGTATAATTATCAAACTAAGAATAGCTCTATAATCATGCTAAGAAGCAATGTTCTCTATACAACTGTAGTGGGGATATTATTTCTTTTCTTTGGTTTTATCCTGGAACAAGAGGATAATATCCAAATTAACATCGACCAAGCTACTCACTTTGTAGTAAAAGATACCTTGGGTCGCAAAACGGGATATAACCCTTTAACAAATACTAAATTCGATGAAATTCCGGGCGGTAATTACGCAAGCCTTACCCTTGGAGGCATTGGATCCGAGAATGGATCCCGATATGCTCATGAATTCCGAACGCTAGTCAACCCGCCCCTGGATGGTACATATCACTTAAACGTCTACGGCGTAAAATTGGGCAAATACAAAGTAACCATCCTTTTAAACAGGGATCATAAATTGACCCGATTACAGAAAATCGGCGTTACTGATTCCGGGGATACGACTAGCTTTTTATTTACAAAAGGCAAACACCCTGTTTTAACAAAAGAAATAAATGCTGCTGAGTTGCGAAAAGATCTGGCATTGTCTTATAAAATGGGCTGGATTTCTGATAAAACTCTTTACCGGAGTTTGCTTCATAAACTCATATATGCCGAAAATCTCTACGCCCAAGGTAAAATAAAGGCAGGCATTCAAACCTTGCAGACAACCGCCAGTAACATTACGGAGCAGCTGGGAAATGACGATGCCTCTTCAATCCTTACTGAGGATGCAAAATCGTTAATTCGAAAATGGGAAAGCAATTTGAAGGTAAGGGTTATACCATAACAGGTTCTCTTTTCTACAACTCGACCTGGGTGCCAATTTCAATGACTCGATCCGACGGAATCCGGAAGTAAGAGGCGGCCCGACGGGCGTTACGTGACATCCAGGCAAAGAGTTGCTCTCTCCATAAAGCCATCCCCGGCCTTTTGGTTGCAAGGATGGTTTCTCGTCCAAGAAAGAATGTGGTTTCCTCCAGATCAAATCCCTCTCCGTCGGTTTCGGCCCGGCGAAGCAATGCAGGCACATCCGGGTCTTCAGCAAAACCAATGTTTGCATTAATGCGCCAGACATTCTTGCCCAATAATTCAATTTCAAGACGTTCTTTCTCAGGAATATGGGGAATTTCTCGCATTACCAGCGTCAGTAGGATTACCCGTTCATGCAAAATCTTGTTGTGTTTAAGATTGTGAAGCAACGCCGGTGGCGTTCCTTTAGGATTTGAATCCATAAATACGGCGGTACCCAGTATTCTCTCCGGCATTTCTTCACCTATTTTCTTAATAAACTGCTCATGGGGTATAATCTTTTCGTGCAGCCGTTTGCCAAGTATTTGCCGGCCGTGCTTCCAGGTCGTCATGATAGTAAACATAATTCCGGCAACCACTAGCGGGAACCATCCGCCGGACGGGATCTTTGGAAGGTTGGCACCCCAAAACGGGAGATCTATGGCAAGTAATGCCAACCCCATCACAGCCACAACCCACTTGCTCCATTTCCACCTGCTTCGTGCTACCACAGCGAATAGTATCGTGGTAAACACCATGTCGGTCGTAACCGCAACACCATAAGCTGAAGCAAGATTGCTCGATGTTCTGAAACCGATAACAAGTCCAATACAGGCAATCATTAACATCCAGTTAATAGCCGGCAAGTATATTTGCCCAAACTGTGTCTCAGAGGTCTGCTCTACTTTTAGTCGGGGCAGGTAACCAAGTTGGACTGCCTGCCTCGTCAGTGAAAAAGCCCCTGAAATAACTGCCTGGGAAGCAATAATAGTGGCCATCGTTGCCAAAATAACCAGCGGATATAACCCCCACTCAGGGATCATGTAAAAAAACGGGTGGTCGATGGTTTCCGGCTGACTGATAATAAGGGCTCCCTGGCCAAAATAGTTGAGAAGCAATGAAGGCAACACCACACAAAACCAGGTCAACCGAATGGGAAGCAGGCCAAAATGTCCGATATCGGCATATAAGGCCTCTCCCCCCGTTACAACCAGAAACACAGAACCCAGCACCAGGAATCCCGCCCAGCCGTTGCGAATGAAAAATGAAAAGCCCTGTAAGGGATTCAACGCTGCCAACACATTCGGATGTTGTACTACCTGTATAGCTCCCAATACGGCCAGTGTAATAAACCAGGTAAGCGTTATCGGCCCGAACACAGCCCCCACCCCGGCCGTGCCGTGAGACTGTACAGCAAAAAGCCCAACAAGTATACCAATGGTTATGGGAATAACATAAGGTTGAAAGACAGGGGTTGCTACTTCAAGCCCTTCAATGGCACTGATTACTGAAATAGCCGGGGTAATCATGCTGTCACCGTATAGTAAGGCGGCCCCAAACAGCCCTGTTAGAACCAGTATCCAACGGCGCCCTTTTGCATTTTGGGTAGGTGGACTGACAAGTGCTGTCAGGGCAATAATACCGCCCTCCCCGTTATTGTCTGCCCGCAACACCAACACCAGGTATTTTATCGAAATAACAAGAATGAGCGACCAAAAAATAAGCGAGAGGACTCCAAGCACATTTTCCGGAGTACCTGCCAGCCCATAGGACGAATGAAACGATTCCCGAATCGCATAAATGGGACTCGTCCCAATATCTCCATATACCACACCAATGGCCGTCAGGCTCAAGATAGCAAGTGATTTCCCCCTGGGAGTATCATTGGAGTCTCTGAATTTTGTCATATTACTTTTGTAAATGAAATCATATATCCAGCCATCTGTTTTATGTACTCTACTTTACGGAGGAAACGCCTTATCTGTTGTAGGGGAAAGACTTATTTATATGTGGGTATGGAGAAATCCTTCCGTATATACCAATGTGGGTGTAACTAAATATTAAATTCTGGCCGCCCGGAATTTTTCCTTTTGAAAACAAATAGCGTCATGTCGTCATCCTGATTGCTACCATTAAGCCACGATGAGCAAGCCTCATGCAGATAATTAATAATTTCTTCCGGTGATCTCACAGCAACCCGCAGTACTAATTCCGAAACCCGTTCGTAGCCCAGCATTTCCCCATCATCATTAAATAACTCCGGAAGGCCGTCAGTCATCAATATCACCACATCATTGGGCTCAATTTGGGTGATAATTTTAGTATAGGGAAAGAAGGTTTTACTGCCCAAAGGAAGCCCTTTTAGTTGAACCTGTTCCAGGGAATTGCTTTTGGCACGATAAATAAGTGCCGGTGGCATCCCCGCTCCTGCAAGTTCAAGAGTTTGGCCGGAAAGTCTTCCGATGGCGAAAGCCATATATATTTTCTGGAAATCCATCAGGCTGATGGAATATGAGGCTCTTTTAAGGAACTCAACAATATCGCTTTCTGCAGCATGTTCCGAGAATAATAGTTTTATGGCCGTGACCATAACGCTGGCTTGCAATCCATGCCCGGTGGCATCGCCTATGCCAAACGTCAGTACATTGTCGTCGGTCATCTGGTAATCATAATAATCTCCACCAACTTCAAATGCCGTTTTCATGGAGAACGAAAATTGATAACCGGGGCATAAAGGGAGTCCTTGCGGCAGCATATTTAACTGCATGAGGCGAGCATCCTCGAGCTCTTCACTCTTGCGATGATACTCTTTTTGGAGTTCTTCGGTACGTTCGCGAAGCTTATTTTCTGCATTCAAACGACGCAACTCAGTGGCTGCACGATCAGCAAATATTTTAAACAGAGTTACATTTCTGGCTTCCTCGGGCATGGGTCGGATATCCAGAACAGCCAGGTTGCCCAAGATGGTTCCCTCCGGGTCAAGCAGGGGCGCTCCCAGGTAGCTAACAGCGTTAACGGATTCCAATATGGAATCGCCGGGAAAAAGTTCGATAACATTTTCGGGAATATGAAACAACTGCTTTTCTCTGAACACCCTTTCACAGGGGGTCCCCACGATATCGAATTCATATTCATCTAAAAAATGGTCTTCCAACCAAAACGATAAAGCCCGCACCTTTCCCTGTTCCGGTAAAATTTCGGTCACCCAAGCCCCTTTTGTATTCAGGGCTTCTGCAAGAGCTCTAACAAGAGCCGAAAAGAAATCTTTGCCTGTATGAGAAGCCGTACCCTCCAGAATTTTCCTGAGGGCTAAATCTTCAGATTTAGATTGTATTTGAGGTTCCATGATTGTGATGCTTACGAGAGGATCATTTCAAAACATTCAAAAACAAAACTCACCGGAAAATACATAATTTTTAGATGCGTAAGTAACTGTTTTTTATTTGTTTAAATAACAAAAAAATTGCCTGATGAATACAATTATTTTAACAGCTCATCTGCAACGAATCACACCACCTTCCTTCTGCTTGGTACATCATTAAAGACGTTGGCAACATACAAGGGATGACATGGAAGAACGCATCAGTGAGCAAATGGAGTAGCCTTGGGATGGATAATTTATATGAATAAGTGCCCCCACCAGGAGTCGAACCCGGATTTAAGACTTAGGAGGTCCTCGTTCTATCCACTTGAACTATGGGGGCAAGAAATAAATTTAACCGTTAGGATAATCAGATCAAGGATACATATTCAAGCGGAATTATGGAAATGTTGTTTTAGTAGGGTTTAGGATACATCCCGCATCCTGAAAAGCTGTAACAAAATCCCCCGATATCAGTACAATAATTTTCGGCTATTTTAATAATTTTAAGTTATGCTAATATATCGCAAAACTATTCTTCTCCTGTTCCTGCTGATTGCAGGGTGCTCTTACGCACAGGCTCAAACCCCAAAGCACATTCACGGCATCATTACTGATGCCAAGACTGGCAAAACGCTCCCGGCTACTAACATCCTGGTGGAGGGCACTTACCGTGGCACTATCACGAATGAAAACGGGGCCTATTCACTGTCTATCCCCGACTCCCTGCTCCCGGCTACCCTTGTCGTCCGTTATATAGGCTATCATTCCCAAAGCAAAGAGATAACGGCGTCTTCGGCCGCCCGGCAGGACTTCTCCCTGAAGCCTTCAGTCACGGAAATGGAGACTATTGTGATTACCGATGAGGATCCGGCGGTACGCATCATGCGCGAGGTTATCAAGCGAAAACAGCAATGGCGCAAAAAGCTGAACTCCTACAAGGCCGAGGCCTATACGCGCCAGACACTGGCCAATGACACCAGCATCGTATCAATATCGGAATCGGCGTCTGAGGTGTTCTGGAAAAAGGATGAGGGGCACCGTGAGGTCCTAAAATCCAAGCGACAGACGGCTAACATGGAAGCCGGCGACAACTTTGCAGGAGTCAGCTACCTGCCCAACCTCTATGATGATAACATAACTATTGCGGGATTCGACCTGGTGGGCGTCACCAATCCCAAAGCACTGGATTACTACGACTTCAAACTAATCGACCAGACTTCGCTTAATGATCAGGGCGTATATAAGATACAGGTGATCCCGGACCGAAAGCTGCAACCCCTTTTCAAGGGAACGATCTATGTACTGGCTGGAGAATATGCCCTGCTCCAGGTAGATCTAAGACCGAATGATGTAGTCGACTTTCCTCCTCCGGTAAAATCATTTACCACCTCTTACAAGCAGCAGTTTAATAATTTTGGAAAGAACTTCTGGCTGCCCGTTGACATGCGCATCGGCGGAGATGTCAAAATTTCAATGGTCGGACTGGACTTTCCGCTTATAAAATTTAAGCAATTATCGCGCATCACCGATTATAAAGTCAATGTGCCCATGCCCGATTCTCTTTACAAGCAGAAGGAGGTATTCAGCGTGGACAGTACTACTATCAAATCTGATTCCCTGATCAGCCGGCGTATCAATACCGTGCCACTTTCAACGGAGGAAGAAAAAGCCTATGCCACACTGGACAGCACCGCAACGCTCGAAAAGGCTTTCAAACCCAGCGGGTTCCTGGCGCGTTTTATCGATGACGATGAAGAGGATAATAAATCTTCAGGGTCGGACCGATTTAACTTTCTCGAAAACGTCCCGGGACACTTTGCCCCCGATGCCCGCTTCAACCGGGTAGACGAGCTCTTTGCAGGGCTCACCTACAACGTAAATGTTACCGACCGGCTGGAACTTCGGGGCAAAGGCGGTTACAGCACGGGTTATAAAGAATGGAATTATGGCGGAGGACTGTCTCTAAAATGGCTGGATAAAGGTGCTTTTAACTCTATCCTGGGAATAGATTACCAAGCCCAGACAGCCACCCGGTATACCTCTCCCATCTACAAGCCGTATTACGTCATCATCCCCAACCTGCTTGGCGACAGAGGATATTTTGATTACTACCGTTCGGAGGGATTCCGCGCTTTCTCGAAATGGCGGTATCGCCCCGCTAATTTATTTCTGACGATCGGATTTAACAGCGAAGATCAGACCTCTCTGCCCACAACAACCGCTTATGACCTGCTCGGTGAATCGGATAATTATAGACCGAATCCCCCTATTGAAGAGGGGCGCCTGCAGTCTATAGATATCACTGCCGGATATAATCTAAATGATAGTTACAACTTCGGGGTGACGGGACGGAAGTCTGTACGTTTCGAGATCGAGCATTCTTCCGGCGCTCTGGGCAGCAACTTCGATTTCACCCGGTACAATGCCGATGTGTCCTGGTCATTCCCAACATTTTATCAACGCCGTTTTTTGCCCAACACCCTCGATTTCAACGTGAGGGGCGGTACATACAGCGGTGACTTGCCCTTCCAAAAGTGGGATATCGTTGACGCAGCCCTGGGCGGAACCGCTCCTTTTGGTGTCTTGAAAGCCGCTCGGGGACGTCCCTATGAGGGAGAACAATACCTGGCCCTTACTGTTGAACACAATTTTCGCACGATTCCTTTTGAGATTTTAGGACTCCGCTCTCTTGTTGAACGCAATATCGGCTTCATCGTATTTGGCGGAGCTGCAAAAACGTGGGAACCTGACTGGAACAACCGCCGTACCGGGTTCAACGGGTATCGCCCAAAAGTCACTAATGGAATTCACTGGGAGGCGGGTGTTTCCCTGAATGGGATTCTCGGACTTTTCCGGCTCGATTTTGCGGCACGTCTCGACGAACCGGCTTTCCTGGTCAATGTGGGAGTAGCAAGACTGTTTTGAGTGGACTTAATCGGCTAACGTCAAAGAGAGCCGGTTGCATTGAAATCGCAATAAAAACTGGAAATGCCACTATACCTGTCTTCGCCCCCGGCTGATAATACCAATCGCCACAGCAAAAAGGGCCGAACCCAGGATCGACCAGATAATCGGGAATGTCTGCCCATTAATTTCGATAGGGAGAATGTATGTAAGACCCATTTTGGCAGCCAACCACTTCCCTATCAAGGCTCCGATAAAACCCACAACCGTTGATACTAAGCATCCCCCCAGGGAATAGCCTGCAATGCTTTGCCCAATTGCTCCACAAATAGCAGCTATCAACAGTAACAGCAAAAAACTCATCATGATGGTCGAAAATTTTCAAAGGTGACAGATTCAAATACTATTCATGATATCCATTATAATATCCGACACTCAGGAGTCGGCACCAAATGTATTATAACAGGAACCTTCCGAAAAAATCATATTGATTTTTGTGCTTTCTCATACTCCAATTTTGAAAATTTGTTACAAAGGGTTCCTTAAATAAACCTGAGAGATGTCTGAGATCACTAAATAATGGCAAAATCCTTTAACGAAACTAACCTATAAAAACTCTTTATCAAACCTATTGAACTAAAAATATACTTTTTGATGAATACATTTTTTCACCGTAGATTTTTTTAGTAAAATTGTAATTACGGGGTAATTAAAAAATTCATACTAATTCATTAAATATTTTACCAATGAAAAGAATAGTAATTTTCCTTGTTCTATCGGCTTTTTCGATTAGTTTGATGAATGCCTGCGGTCCCAGCGAAAAAGAAAAACAACGACGCGAACAGGCTCGTCAAGACTCTCTCGAACGGGTACGTCAACAACGAATGTTGGAACAACAACGACAAGACAGTATCGCACAGGCACAAGCACGTCAAGATAGTATCCAGGCTGCAAAGGAACGAGAAAGAGAACGAAACCGTATAGAATTCGATCCCGATGGGGCTTTTGCTGTACAGGTGGAATCCTGGCGGTCACGCGACAAGGCCCAGGGCCAGGTCCAGAAGTGGAAAGACCGTGGGTACGAAAATGCATATGTCGTTAAGTTTGGAAATGAAGATACCGGTGACGTATGGTTTCGAGTGCGACTCGGACGAGTAGCCACACAAGAAATGGCTCAGAAACTTCGGGATAAATTAGAGCGCGAATACCAGGCTCAATCATGGACCTCCAATGCAAGTTCCGATATGGCAGAAGACATGTCGAAGGACGAAAATTAAAAACGTCAAACCCCATTAGGAAGCACCGTGCTTTTGCGCGGTGCTTTTTTTGATTTAATAAACCTTCCTTGCGGTGCTCCATAAAAAAGTGAATCTATCATGAACGACAACCGATCAAGAATACCTGCCGAGCCCAATGACTTGGATGAATACCTGTCTGAGAGAGAATCAGCTTTTAATCTGAAACCAGGCACCAAAGCCCGGATTATCTGGAATTCCGGCTCAGAACGGGAAAAAACGGATTATGCTCTTGTGTACCTGCACGGCTTCCGGGCTTCTCACCCCGAAGGAGACCCGGTTCATCGTAGAATAGCCGAAACATTTAATTTCAACCTGTTCTTAAGCCGGCTGGACGAACATGGCCTGCAGTCCCAATACCCGCTCTTGAATCTCACCGAGGAAAAGCTGCTGAACTCTGCCCGATTTGCTCTAGAAATCGGAAAGCGTATTGGCAAACGAGTCATTTTGATGGGGACTTCAACCGGTGGCTCACTGGCTCTTTACCTGGCGGCACAAGCCGAGTTTGAAAAACAAATCAGCTCACTCATTCTATATTCACCACTCATTCGTTTTCACGGGATTAAAGAACAGGTGCTGATGAATGCTTTCGGCCGGCGGTGCCTGGGAATTTTTCCCGGAAAAAAACATTTGGTGAAAACAGCACAAACAACCTATGCCGAAGATCGTATCTGGAACAAAGCCTATGCACTGCAAGGGGCTATTGCACTTGGTTCTTTTGTTGAGCACTATATGCACAACGAATTATTTTCGAAGGTGCACTGTCCCGTATTTGTGGGTTATTATTATAAAAATCGCATTGAAAAGGATATAGTTGTTTCGGTATCAGCAATACAAAAAATGACTACACAGCTGGGTTCTCGCACACAATTTGTGATTTCCAGGAACTTTCCCGGGGCAGGAAATCATGTAATCTGCAGCTCACTGGTTTCAAAATCCGTAGAAGAAGTAACAAAAGAGACTACATCATTTCTAAAAAGCCTTGGCTCGCAGGAAGCTAGAGAAAAAACAAGTTAGCGTTAACAACAATTAACATTTCCCGGGGTGAATTTTCAAAAATATTTGTGCAAAAGTTATGAATTAATGTATATTTAGGTGCGCTCAAGTAGCGTCTCTCTTGATGAATAGTCAGGGCCTCACACCTGATACGTGTGAGGCCTTATTTTATTTGAATCCTTTCTTAGACTATTTCGTAAGCCACCTGTTGCCCCCATACGGCTTTTTATAAACAAAATTTAGGCCTTTAATCATTTTTGCGTACCATGTTCATAAAATTTTTTATGTTTACAAGTTCAATCCATTTGGGAAAAGTTTTCTAATATCAATTCGCAGCAATGAAAAATTTCAAAATCAATCACAGGGAAGTTAGCTCTTACGACGTTCTGGAGCTAAGCGGTGAACTTGACGCCCATACAGCCTCTCAGTTGGAAGACTCGCTTAAAAGTCTTATTGACCGGGATAAGCACCAGATTATCGTCAATTGTAGAAATCTCGATTACATCGCCAGTGCCGGGCTGGGGGTTTTTATGGCCTATATTGAAGATGTACGGTCACTGGGGGGAGACATCAAGCTTACCAATATGAATCCCAAGGTTTATAATGTATTTGACCTTCTTGGGTTCCCCACACTCTACGATATTTTATCCGAAGAATCAGAGGCTATCGAAAAATTTGAAAACGACGAAACCGAATAACTACTGCCTTGTCGAAATCAATTACTACATATAGCATTTCAGTTCAGGCTTCAACGAAGCACCTTGCTGAAGTACGTGATTTCGTAGCTAAGCACGCTTCCGATTTTGGTTTCAAAAAGCAGGATGTTGCTGACATTCGCCTGGCTGTCGATGAGGCGTACACTAATATTATCAAGCATGCTTATAAAAACGATGAACATAAATCTGTAGATATTGAGCTCGGATACGACAGCAATAAGTTTTGGATCTCCCTGCTGGATACCGGGGATGCCTTCGACCCTTCAAACTATTCTGAGCCCGACGTACGAAAAAAGATTAAAGAAAAAAAGCGCGGCGGTGTGGGCGTATATCTCATTAAAAAACTTATGGACGAAGTTAAATACTACACCGACGGACCGGTTAATGAAATTCGCATGATTAAAAAAAAGTAACCGTTTTGAGCAGTTCTTCCACTCAACAAGATGATCGTCATTCACGATTTGAATTAAAGACCCTTCTGGAGACTTCCCGCCTGTTGATTGAGTCTCAGGACATGGATTTTGTACTCAACAATCTCCTGTTGATTACCATGGGAAAACTTATGGTCACCCGGGCTATGGTTATGATCTATCAGCCGGGTACTGACAACTATATCATATCAAAATCAAAAGGCAGGAATTGTCCCCCTGAAAATCAACAAATTTCTTTTGATTTCAACGAAGAAATCAGGAAACAATCGGTCATTCGATGTGGCATTGATGACTTTGATATGCCGGATGTCATGGACGAAAATGAACATTGCACATTCTTTAACTTGCGGACCAGTAATAACCACATTGGTTTCCTTTGCCTGGGTCCCAAGGGCAATAAACAGCCATTGAGCGATCATGAGATTGAATTCGTAGAAAGCCTTTGCATCATCTCCTCGGTAGCCATTGCAAATTCCAGGATGTTTACCGAATTGCGTCGCATCAATCGCATGCTTGATCGAAAGGTGTATGAATTGAATACCCTGTTTGACCTGAGCAAGGATTTCAACATCATGGTTGACCGTGACGAAATCGTCCGGATTTTCAAATTTGCCATGCTCGGACAAATGCTAATACGAAAATTTTTCTTTGTGCTCGAAAATGAAGGTGTTCGGGAAATGGTGGCCAACAGCGGTATACAAGGTACACTCTCAAGAGAGAATATAAACAAGCTTTTTAACCTGGAAAAAGACCTGTACGAGGTTGACGAACAACTTTCCGAGGAAATTCCTTTTCTGAAGAAAAATGAGATTAAAGCAGTCATTGGACTTCATTTCCAAAGCGAAAAGATCGCCTTGGTGGGTGTTGGGGCGCGGGCAAACCAAGAGGATTACAGCACCTCCGACTATAACTTCCTGCGTTCGCTGGGAAACCTGGCCGTACTATCCATCCAGAAAACTTTTTTGCTGGAAGAGCGTATCGAAAAAGAACGTTTGGAAGAGGAGCTAACCATTGCAAAAAGCATACAAAAAGGACTTTTGCCAGATCCCATTCCGCAGTGCGAAAAACTCGATATTGTTGCGGAAAACCTGTCTTCTTACCAGGTGGGGGGCGACTATTTTGACATCCTGGAAACTCCCGACAAGCACCTACTTTTTGCAATTGGAGATGTCACCGGCAAGGGCATCCCTGCTGCCTTATTGATGGCCAACCTACAGGCCATGTTGCACGTGCTACTTCCTGTAGACATCACACTTAGCGAGGCCTCGGGCCAAGTTAATGATATTATTTACCGCAATACTCCCAGTGATAAGTTTATCACTTTTTTCTGGGGTATTTTCAATCCCGAAAATTATGAATTTCGCTTTATAAATGCCGGCCACAATCCCCCAATATTATTCAGGCCGGGAAACAAAGATCCGGAAGAGCTGGAGGAGGGTGGACTTATTCTGGGTGCTATGCCAACCATGACCCCCTATGAAGAACAACGTATTACACTTGCATCTGATGACCTGCTAATATTTTATACCGATGGTGTCACGGAAGCACTCAACGAAGACGAAACCGAAGAATTTGGAGAAGAACGCCTGATCAAGTGTGTCAGGGAACATCGTACCGAAACGGCTAAAGAAATTCAACAAGCGGTCATCGATGAGGTGGTAGAGTTCTCAAACGGAGTTCAGCACGACGACATCACACTCATCGTTGTAAAGGTTAATTAAATAATCCGAGTACGCCCGGGCCTCTCCCCGTATTCCGCTCATTCATTGCCAAAATACTTTCGTAGGTTTTATAACGATTTTTAATTTCCTGCACATAACGCACGGTCTCAATGCCTCTACAGAATCCGTAGCGGGCATCTTTGTAATATTTTCGATGCATAAGTTTTAACAAGGCGTCAGCGGCATTCTCCCACTTGTTGGGATTTTTGTTCTGATCAATGACAAGACGGCGAGCATCGGCAATATGCCCAGGGCCCGCATTATAGGCTGCAAGAGCAAACGACCACTTGTTGGTGCTATCCATATAGGAATAGTGTTGCAAATGCTCTTTCATGATACGAATTCCCTCTTTTAGATTAGTCCTAACATTATAAAGGCTATCGGTGTCGGATATATTCGAAAATCGAGGAAGCACCTGCATTAAGCCAATAGCGCCAGCCCAGCTTTTGGAATTGGGATTAAACTTTGTTTCTTGGGCAATGATCGAAGCTACCAAAAGCCAGTCTACACCGGCAGAGTCTGCCACTTGTTTAATTGTATCGTCATAAGGAGAAATGACCCCGGTTTGATTTTCGTCGGTTTCGGGCTTGTAATAATTAGCTATCTGGGGCCCTTCCTCAAAATACCGTTTACGTAACACATTAAGGAATGTGGACCGCTTGGGGGGCTCACCGGGCTTGCCAAACCGAAAATGATCATATAAAAACCTATTTAGTTCAGTTTTAAGGTTAGAAGCATTCTTCCGAACTGCCCAGGCAATGGTATCATTTTTAGCGATTGTAGGCCCGCGGACCAAGCCGGTCATATATTTATCTGATGCCTGGAAAATGTTGTCATCGGCAACGGTTGCCGAATAGTTATTACTGGAAATTTCAAAAAGCAGGGATTCCGTATCCATAGAATTCGGGACCACGTGAATAGCGAGATTCAATCCCTTTTTGCGTAGATTGACAAGACGGTGATAGTATGAGCTGTTGCGCCGAACTGTTATTGGAATGCCCCGTTCAGCCACCTCTTTTAAGGTCTTGGGCGGATCCTTTATCGCATTAGAAAAGACCATGACCTCATTCACAAGATTGTAAGGCCGGGTAAAATCAACATATTTTTGGCGAACCGTGGTAGCAGTATAATTGGCAGCTATCAAATCACCCTTTCCATTGTTTAGCATGTCATATGGATTATCATTCGGTCCAATGACGACGACCTCAAGCGCTAAATCATGCTCTTGAGCAAATTTTCTGACAAGTTCGTATTCAAAACCCCATTCAATCCCTTGTTGCAGGAAATAGGTATTGGAACTGTAACGGGTAATCATTCTGAGAGTCCCGGCTCGCTTAATAGCATCATAATCCCGATCAACCGGTTTTGTTACAGAGATTCTCAACCCTTTGCCATCGTACTGGTTATCATCAACAAATC